>CAYSMP010000004.1:39552-66855 GCA_964432215.1 uncultured Sangeribacter sp. | reverse complement strand
AAGCCGTCTTGCGCCAACGCAAGAAGAAGATCAACCGCCAGCAGATCATTGCCGGCATCATTATCTTCATTATAGTGTCGCTCGCTACTATGTATGCGATCGACAAATCGTTCTATACTGAATATGATGCCTACATCCATATAGAGATCAATAAGGTGAGGGCTCCTTACGATATTTATCTCGATTCTGTTTTTGTGAAGCCCGGCGATATTGTCCATATCGGTGATACTCTCTATTCCTACTACGTGCTTGATTGGCTCGTGCTTGAGGTGAATCCTAACGATGAACCATCTGTACTTCAAAACCGACGAACGCTTACCCTTCAACTCAGCGATATAGAGCAGAAGATCAGGGTGCTTGAGGTGAGAATTGCTGAGCTCAAAAAGCAGATTGCTCTCGAATCTCACAATATCTCTTTCGGACTCTCCGACAATTCCCACAAGATGGATCTTGAAAGGGAACTTAAGGAGGCTGAGGCGCTTCTCGCGGCTTTGCGCGCACAACTCGGAGTGATCGCCGGCCTTAAGCATGATGCCGAGTTTGGACCCCGCGGTCCGAACAGAGCACGAAAAGGCGGGTCGCAGATATATGAAAACCCCTATTCGAAGAGCGATGCCTACGATATACGCTACAATATCTCCAACAAAGACGGTTTTATTACCGACGTGATGGCTCCTACCGGTATGATTTTCTTCGAGAAGGAAGATATCATCGACATGCAGCACCTTGACCTTAAAGACAATAACCTTATGGTCGTGGCCTATGTGCCGGTAGATCTTACCAGCCGCATAAAAGACAATATGCCGGCGAAAATATATGTCAACGATGAGCTTAACTTTGATGCTCACGTGATGATGACCGGTGTGCGCTCTGAGGATATCCCTGAAAGCCTCCGCAGTTACTTTGCAAAGGCCAACAAGGCGCTTATCGCACTTCTCAATATCGACGAGGGACAGATAATACCCTTCTGGAGTGCAACATCCGGCCTCCCTGTGAAAGTCAAGATCCGCAACCTCTTCCCTTGGGAAGAAGAGCCGGAGGTTCACCGCACGATGCTCTATGAGGTAGGTAAGGGTCTGGTGCTCCGGAATGAGGATGGAGTCTCTTCTTCAGCCGATGTCTATGACCTTGACTCTTCGATGATCCTTGATTCCTCGGCTCCTTCTCGCAAGCAATCCCAAGCAGAGAAGCAAGCGAAAGATGCCGGGACATCTAAAGATGCTAAAGCCAATAGTGAGGCTAAAGACTCTAAGGATGACAAAGCTGCCAAAGCTGCCCAGCAGGCTGCTCCGGCTAAAGAAGCTGACAAGACTAAGGCTGGCGCGGAAGAATATCATCGCTATATGTCGGTGCTTGGTGTCTTCGCTGAAGAAAAACGTGCGTATGCATATCTCGAAGATGTAAGGAAAGATGGCTTCGGTTGCCAAATAGTTAAATTCGGTCAGAAATGGTATGTCTACTATTCTTCTGCCGAGTCTGCGGCTAAGGCTTATGCCGAGACCGCTAAGATACGCAAGTCCAATCCCGAAAAATATGAGGGTATATGGATTCTTGACACTTCTAAATACAACAAAAAGAAATGAGCGATACGCAAAACGAATTATATATTCCCGACGAGCCGATTGTCAAAGATCAGAGATATTCGATCGTCGCAAACCATAATAGACGTCGAATCTTGGTGATCAACCACCTTATCGACGTCGATCTGACCCCGGAACTTCAGTTTGAGGATTTTGACGCTATGTTTATAAACGTCATGTCTCCGGTCATGGACCGCAATATGCTTGCTATCCGATATGCCTCTCCGCTTTGGTCGGAGAAATGCCGTTACAAGCCTTGCTTCGTGACAGAACGTTTTAAAGGTTGGCTCGGAAAGTCGGATGTTATTGTCGATGGCTACGCTACCCACCCTCTCGACCATAGTATGGCCCAAGGCATTGAGGAAATCTACAACAACATGCGAAGCCTCAACTTCCTCCTCGGTACTGACCCTGTCGTGACTCACGCAGAGGAGATTTTCCGCCTCTGTCGTTATTCGATCTCGCGCCGTCAGTTTACATTCTCCTCTGAACCTACTCCCGGTCTTAGTTCAGGATATATGGCTGTCTACTATCACACTCTTTGGAATGAAAACCAGGAGTATATGCAGATGCAGGAACGCCATTTTTTCCATCAGCAGCTCCTGCGCCTCGGCTACATCAGGCGCACCCGCTTCATACATAAGATCTACGTTTGCCCTCACTGCTCCCGAAGCCATCTGCTCTTCCTTGAGAGGTGTCCTAAGTGTGACAGTACAAACCTCCATGAAGAAGCGGTAATCCACCATTTCCGTTGTGCCAACGTATCTCCGGAGTCTGCCTACCATTGGGATGAAGAGCTACGCTGCCCGAAGTGCAAGCACTTCCTACGCCACATTGGCGTTGACTACGATAAGCCATCATCCGTGTATTCTTGTCTGGAATGTGGCAACTCGTTTATGTATCCCAACATGAATGTATATTGCACCACTTGCAAACGCACCAGCGCAACCGAAGAGCTTAAAGAAGTAAAAATCGAGGAGTTTGAGTTTACTCCGGAAGGGATACGTGCTTTCGCATCTACCGACTATAAACTGGTGGTCAGTCAGGTAGGTTTCTATGGATATTCTTCTATGCGTGACTTCCAGGAGTATATCCGTCTCTTTGCTAACTCCGATGAGAATACAGAAGATATTATTATAGTCTCACGTTTCTACGTCTTCGACCCTACGGCCGACGACTATGAATCTGTCTATGTAGTGCCCCCGCTCGTGCAGGCGATGAGTCGTTTCTTCAACTATAAAAGCACTCTATGGGGCAACTATTTCTATTTCTTGCGTCGTGTGAGTCCGGGTGAGATTGCTCCGGCTCAGACTCAGATGGAATATGAGTTGCGCGAGCAGTTTGAAGACTATCGTAAGCTTCACAAGGGTTTTCAGTTCGACCTCATTGGTAACTATACATTCTCCGCCGGTGATGATGTAGATACTTTCATTGAGCGTCTTGAAGACCGTCGCCAATAACCCCCGGGAGTTTTCAATTCCCAATTCTAAATTCTTAATCAGAATGCTCTATTATATTTTTGAATACATAGACGGAATCTTGGATGTGCTCTCTGTCAATTTTATTGGCAAGGGGATGCTCGCTACATTCTGGTTTCTGATCTTCATAGAGTTCCCAAGATACTATCTGACTGATTTTATCGTGGCAATATGGCACGGAGCTACTTTCAATCAGCGCCGTAAGAAGCGCGAGGCTGCACGCTACCAGCTTTATCTTGAAAAGCCTTTGGTGACTATCCTCGCTCCGGGTAAAAACGAAGGTCAGCAGATATATAAGCTTGTGACATCTCTCAGCGAACAGACATATCAGAACTTTGAAATCATTATTGTCGACGACGGCAGTGACGACGCAACTCCTCAGATATGCCGAGATCTGTTGAAGCGCGGATATATTCATAAGTATTTCCGAATGGTGGAGCGTGGAGGAAAGGCCAGTGCTGCAAACTGCGGCGTACATCATGCTTCCGGAAAATATATTGTCCATCTCGACTGCGACAGCTCTCTCGACCGCGATGCCATTGAGAAGGTTTTGCTTCCGTTCTACATCGACAGAAGAATCAAGGCAGTGGGTGGATGCGTTAAGGTGCGCAACGCTGACAAGACCCTATGCACCTCCATGCAGGCCCTTGAATATCTCCGCTCTATTCAGGTAGGACGTATGGTGACCAGCCGACTCGGTATATACCATATCATATCCGGTGCTTTTGGTGCGTTCGACTCCGAAGTGCTCCGAGAGGTTGGAGCATGGGATATTGGTCCGGGACTCGACGGCGATATCACTCAAAAAATCCGCAAGGCGGGTCATAGGGTATGGTTTGCTGAAGATGCAATATGCATGACCAATGTTCCCGAGAAATGGTCGGCTCTATTTAAGCAACGTAAAAGATGGTCGAAGTCTCTGATACGTTTCCGTGTCAGAAAGCATAAGGATATTATGTGGAGTAATAAGAACTTCTCTTTCTCCAATATGATCTCGAATATGGATAATATCCTTTTCGACTGCATTTTCAATTATGTTTGGCTCTTCTATATCTTCATACTGGTGCTTGGCAATACCGACCGACTTGTGGAGATCATGATTGTAGGCTTTATTCTACGCTCTGCTTTCTCCATATGTGCATTCACAGTGATGATGTGCATTACGGAGCGACCTCGTGAAGAAAGGCATCTTGGGGCTTTCCTTTTGCTCTATACTTTCTATATGGGTTATTTCATGCGTATTGTCCGCCTGATTGGGCACACCGAGGAGCTTCTTCTACGCACTTCATATAAAGACAAGTGGAATCCTAAGAAGACCTCAGATATTGCACGGGTTGAAAATATGTAGCTACCAAGTCGTTTTACTCTGTTAACCAAATTCTTCAAATATGAATCTAATCTACGGCAAATTCAGGACTCTGAGGCATGTGATGCTTTTAGCTATCGTGCTGATAGCGGCTGTGTCAGCTCCTCCTTATGCTATGGGGGCGCAGACTTCGAAAAGCCATGTCCTTATCCTTAACTCTTTCGACGAAAGTAGTCCTTGGGTACAGGAATACATCAATGGCTTGATGTATCACCTGGTAAATGTCAAAGGTGTCTCCACAAACGTGCGCCACCTCAATTCCAGTGCCATTCTCAATGACTCCACTTTCGATGCGGCCATTAACTCCAGTCTGGATTATTTCGCCAATAATCCTCCTGCCGGTATTATCATGATGGGGCGTCCGGCTTTCGCTGCACGCGAGGAGATCAACCGTCGCTGGAAAAATATCCCCATGCTGTATATGGGCGCTACTGAGGAAGTGATTCCAAAGGAATATGAATATGCAAATGTAGATATCTCCGATGCTCCTGTAGTAACTCTTCACGACATCAGAGATCGATTCAATTTCACCTATATCAAGATTCCGGATCACTACAAGAAGACGATTGATATGATGATGAAGATGCAGCCGAAGATGAAAAACTTCAAGTTTGCATCCAATTCAATCACTACCAGCCTACAGTTGCGCGACAGCGTAAGGCAATATCTCAATACGAAATATCCCAACGTCTCTTTCGAATGGATTAATGCGGAAGCCGATGGCGGAAATGAGAAATTTAAGAACCTGCTCGCAAAGCGCGATCTCGAAACAGGCATACTTCTCGGCAACTGGTATCATAGGGAATTGGATCAGTCTGGTCACCCTGTTTTCTCTGCCGGTGATGTCAATCTGATTGATAAGTCGCCTCAGCCGGTATTCACCGTCAAGGAAAATTATTTCAAGACAGGTGTGATCGGTGGTGTGCTCCCAGTCAGGGCCGAGATTATGAAGAAGAGCAAGGAAGTGATCGACCGTATGCTCAAGGGCGACGATATGCGCCAGATTCCACTCGACAAGGGAGATCAAGGTGGTGCGTCTATCGATTATATCCAACTTGAGCGTAAGGGACTCAGCGGGGCAGACGTTCCTTCTAACGCCAACTACATCAATAAGCCCGAGTCTCTATTCAGCAAGAATCCTCTCGCTTTCGCAGTAGCCCTTCTTATTCTTATTTCTCTTGTGCAGCTTGTCATGTACTATCTCCTCTTTAAGGGAAAGACGGAGTCGTTTATGAAGCGCCGCGAGATCAAGATCAATCATCTTCCTGTCAACTACTTTATAGGTAAAGTAAATTATAATGAAGATGGTGTTCCTGTAGAGGTTCAGACCACTCCCGGCAACCAAAAGGCCATTGAGCTTTGGGAGAAACATGCCGGTGAGTGCCGGTGCGAACCGCTCTTTGACGAGGCTGAGATGCTGAAGGCTGTAGCTCGACTTTCCGACAACGGAAAGGGTGTGGTCTATACCGAGCATTTTGAAAAGACCGACTCTTATTATGAGGTCAACATTCATCGTGGCTTCGATGCTGACACCCTTGAGATTTTCTGCTTCAATATCACAAAGAGAATAAAGTCTGAGCAAGACCTGAAGTACACATCAGTTATGCTTGAGATGACTCTCGACCTCGCAAAAATCGTGCCTTGGCATTGGAATCTTGAGACCAAGAAGATAGAACTTAAATACAACGAAGCTCTTCGCCGGATAAATAAAAATCTGATTTCTTCCAATGGCAAGGATCTCATCATTCCAGAAGATCTCCTTTTCAGTATTCTCCATCCTGAAGATCTTGAGAAAGTGAAAGAGATAATGCGCGAGGTGATAGAAGGAAAGAGAAAGTATGCCCAGATGGAGTTTCGGGTTCTTATACCCGACAATGGAAAGAGGGTAGAGGAGTGGCTTGAAGTGAATGCAAGTGTAGAGCTTTACGACAGTGAGGGGAAACCGGAGGTGCTCATAGGCTCATTTGCTTGCATCACGGAGCGAAAGGAACAGATGCGACGCCTTATTGAAGCGCGTGAGACTGCCAAGGAAGCCGACAGGCTTAAGTCGGCATTCCTTGCTAACATGAGTCATGAGATCAGAACTCCGCTCAATGCTATTGTCGGATTCTCAAACATGCTGGCTGAGACAAATGATCCGGTGCAGAAAAAGAAATTTATCAATATAATTGAGAGCAACAATGACATGTTGCTTCAGATTATCAGCGATATTCTTGACCTTTCGAAGACTGAGGCCGGCACTATGGAATTCAATATGCGTCCGACTGATATCAATGCCCTTCTCATCAACATTGGAGAATCTGTTGTAGATCGTGTTAAGCCTGGTGTCGACCTTCTATGTAATTTTGGCTCTCAGTGCTGCTGGATGGATATTGACCCCAACCGCTTGTCGCAGGTTGTCATCAACTTCCTGACAAATGCAAGCAAGTTTACTGAACATGGCAGTATCTCATATGGGTATGAAATGCGTGGTGAAAATCTTTATTTTTATTGCCACGATACAGGTTCCGGTATTTCAGAGGAAAACCAGAAGAAAGTATTTGAACGCTTCATAAAGCTCAATAGTTTTGTCAACGGTACAGGTCTTGGTCTCCCCATTTGTAAGGCTATTGTTGAGTTCCTGGGAGGACAGATAGGAGTCTCTTCAGAGGGTGAAGGCTATGGCTCTACATTCTGGTTTGAGATCCCATATCGTTCAGTTCCAATTCCGAATGATGTAATAGCACCCATTTGGACAGAACCGACTGTCAATCTGACATTGCAGCATGCTATGTCGATGCCGGGTGATCATTCTCATGATTTCAATCATAGTGAACATCATACGACCAATGAGTCTGAGTCTAATCAAAGTCCGGAACATGCTTCCGAGTCCCCACAGTTCGCACCAGAGGGTACTCAAATCAATGATCCGCAGTTCGGACCCGACGGTGCACCGCTCTATGGACCTCAGTTCGCACCTGATGGCACACCGCTCTATGGACCTCAGTTCGCACCTGATGGCACACCGCTCTATGGACCTCAGTTCGGACCCGACGGCACACCACTCTATGGGCCTCAGTTCGCACCCGACGGCACACCACTCTATGGGCCTCAGTTCGCACCTGACGGCACACCACTGTATGGACCTCAGTTTGGACCCGATGGCACACCCATCTACGGGCCACAGTTAGCACCCGACAGTGATGCACAACATGAAGAAGTCTCAGAACTTGCTGAATCAGTCGAGATCTCAGAACCTACAGAGATATCGGAACATTCTGAAGTGCCCGACCTCTCAGAAACATCTGATGACTTTGAAACGTCTGAACTAACACGGAATGATGAGGTAAATCAAGTGGTTGATAATTCTGTATGCTCCGAGCCCATTGGATTCACTAAACCTATGGAGCACTCAGAGTCTGATGAATCTGCCGATCTTTTTGTGCAGTCCGTATCAACCGAAATTTCCGAACCTTCAGAAATAACAGAGTCCCCGATTGAAACTCTGGAAGAGACAGATATTATCCTCAATATTGAAGAAGAAGAGGATACAATTGATAACAATAAAGATAATAATTCTCAAGAAACCGAAGATATGGCTCAGCAAATGAATCCTAATCAACCAAGGAATCCCCAGCAGGGATATCCTAATGGTGCAATGCCAGTAGGCCAGCCCAATTCACAGAATCAAACTCCTGGTTATCCAGACCCTCAGAATCCATATGGTATGCAGTACCAGCAACAGCATCCTTATGGTCAGCCTAACCAGCCACAAGGACCACAGCAGAATCCTTACGGCCAGCAGTATCCACAGCAGAATCCCTATGGCCAGCAGTACCCGCAGCAGAATCCTTATGGCCAGCAGTACCCGCAGCAGAATCCCTACGGCCAGCAATACCCGCAGCAGAATCCTTATGGCCAGCAATACCCGCAGCAGAATCCTTATGGCCAGCAGTATCCCCAGCAGAATCCCTACGGCCAGCAGTACCCGCAGCAGAATCCCTATGGCCAGCA
This sequence comes from uncultured Sangeribacter sp., assembly GCA_964432215.1. Classification (GTDB taxonomy): domain Bacteria; phylum Bacteroidota; class Bacteroidia; order Bacteroidales; family Muribaculaceae; genus Lepagella. Next base: position 58,438 of record CAYSMP010000004.1, on the reverse strand, counting down.
GTATCCGCAGCAGAATCCCTATGGCCAGCAGTATCCCCAGCAGAATCCTTACGGCCAGCAGTATCCCCAGCAGAATCCCTACGGCCAGCAGTATCCCCAGCAGAATCCCTACGGCCAGCAGTATCCTCAGCAGAATCCCTACGGCCAGCAGTACCCCCAGCAGAATCCCTATGGCCAGCAGAATCCTCAGCAGAATCCATACGGACAGGCAACCCAGCAACATGGGGCGCACCAGAATCCTTATGAACAACAGCACCCACAGCAGAATCACGTTGATCAGCAGCCCACTCAGCAGAATCCTTATGGCCACCAGAACCAGCAAGAACACCCTAATACCCAGCAAGGTGCGGCAATAGCTCAACAGATGCGTCAAGCTATGGGACAAGCTCAAGGATATCACCACCAGTCTCCGGCAAATAATTCTCATGCATCCGATCATGCTACTCCGGCAGCTGATAATCCTGAATCAGAAGTAAAAAAACTGAAGGTCCTTATCGCTGAAGATAATGAGAGCAACTATATCCTGTATGAAAGTATGCTCGCTGGAAATTATGAACTCATCCATGCTTGGAACGGTGAAGAAGCAGTAGAACTTTTCGAGCAGACAAAACCAGATATCATACTTATGGATATCAGCATGCCAAAGATGGACGGATATGAGGCCACTACTGAAATCAAACGCAAGGATGCGCTTGTGCCGATTATCGCCGTTACTGCCTATGCTTTTGCTACGGATAAAGAGCGTATGCTTGAAAGCGGTTTCAATGGTTATGTCTCAAAACCTATCAATAGCAACCGCTTGAAAGAAGAGATGTCTTACGTCCTCAAACGCAGATAATCAATGGTTCTTAGGAAATTTTTCTATACTATAATGGCAGCACTTCTTTTCTGCATGGCCTTCGCCACTCCGGCGATGGCCCAGGAAAAGAAGAAGCAACTCGTGATTTTTAACTCCTACAACGAGGTTGCCCCTTGGCCAAGAAAATACATCAGTAAGATTATCAAAGAGATTTCCCTGCATCCCGACTTCAATGCCGTAAGGATAATACATCTCAACAATAGTCTTATCTTCAACGAGGAAGATTACAATAACCTCGTAGATATGATTTTTGAAAATTATCATGATGCCAACCCTGATTATTTGGTTCTGATCGGAAATTTCGCTTTCAATCTTCGCGACAGAATCAAGCAGACTTGGGGTGATGTCCCTATGCTGCTTATCAGTCAGAATAATAAGTATGGCCCTCTTGATTATTACTTTACGGCAGTTGACAACACTGACTCCGTGGGTCCCCCTAAGATGAAGCCTCTTGAGGACCTTAGAGATGAATTCAACTTTTCTCTTGTGCTTACTCCGAATAAGCAACGTGAGACTGTCGATATGATGATTCAGATGTTTCCTGACATGAAGAAGATTGTCTTTATGGCAGATGGAATATATGTCAATCGGTACCTTAATCGTGTGCTCAAAGAATATATTGGGTTAAAGTATCCTACTGTTGAGTATGAATGGTTGTTCGCGGGCGATGAAAATGTAATGCTACCTTATCTCAACAATGAAGATCCCAATATCGGACTATTGTTGTCGACATGGTATTATACGGCCCCTGGTGTGTCCGGGCTACCGAACATGAGTACTACAGATTCATTTTTGATCGGAGGTGCTCATCGTCCGGTATTCGGCTTGCGCAATGCTTATATGCCTTATGGTATTATCGGCGGCTACTTCTCATCTCCGGAAGAAATATATAAGAATGTAGACGACGCGCTTAAGGACCTTATAAGTGATAAGAACATGAGGGATGTTCCCTTTAGGATCCCCTCAAAAGCTTATCCCTATATCGACTATATGAAATTGACAGAGCTTGATCTTCCTGTATCGATATGTCCGAAAAATACTATATTCATCGATCGTCCCAATTCATTTTGGGATGAATATAAGATGCCTATTCTTGTCGGAGGTGGACTTTTGCTGGTTGCAATGGTCTCTCTGTTGATATGGTGTCTTTCCAAAAAGGGTCCGAGAATGCGTCAAGACTACAACCGACTTGTTGATTCGATGCCAATCGGATATATGAAGTGTGTAGTCAATCTTGATAGAGACGGTATTGTTAAGGCAGTCCATTACGGAGGTCAAAATAATGCACTCAGGACTCTCGTGCATGATTATAATCTCAAGCAGTTGAAATCGGAGGAATATGCCAACTACTGGCAGGAGACAGCAGACGCCATTATGGAAGATTCTGGTCCGAAAGGCTCAATAATTAAGGCTCCTAATGACGATATTTATATTGAGTTTATCGTAAATCCTGATAAGAAGTCAAAGGAAAACCGTCTGATGCTCGATGTCTTTGCAATTGATGTGACCGACAAGATGAAGGTAGAGCATGTGCTTCGTGACGCTGCTAAAAAGGCCGTTGAAGCTGACAATATGAAATCAGCTTTCCTTGCCAATATGAGTCATGAGATTCGTACTCCCCTTAATGCTATCGTCGGATTCTCAAATCTCCTATGCAAGACCGTCGACCCGGAGAAGAAGAAAAGGTTTATTGAAATTATTGAGACCAACAATCATCTTCTTCTAAAACTAATCGGTGATATTCTTGATATCTCCAAGGCCGATTCCGATAAGATGGTATTCAATATGTATAAGATAGATGTCAATAGACTTTTGAATACCATATGCTCAGGTATCGATTTGACTAAAAAACCTGATGTGAGAATTGAGATAAAACTTGGTCTGGATCAGTGTTTCATCACATCAGATCCTTATCGCATTACTCAGGTGCTCAACAATCTGCTTACGAATGCTGTCAAGTTTACCGAACACGGAACTATTGTGGTCGGCTACGAGATTACCGCTAACAATATGATACGTTTCTATGTGAAAGATCCCGGACTTGGAATATCTAAGGGAGATATGTCTAAGCTCTTCACTCGCTTCACCAAACTTAATTCCTTCATTCAAGGCACCGGATTGGGTCTTTCGATTAGTAAGGCTATCGTAGAAAAGCTCGGTGGGCAGATGAAGGCTGAATCTGAAGGTAGAGGTAAGGGTTCGACATTCTTTTTCACACTTCCGTATGTGCTTGACGAGTCTACCGACAGCTATGTTGACTCTGAAGATGAGACTCGCTTTGAGGCCTTAAGGCAGAAATCGAAGGCTGCCGGATTAGATATAAAGGGCGCTGCAAGTTCGTATGTAGATCCGTCGTTGCCTTCCTATAAGCACGAAAGGAAGAAGATTATGGTTGTCGAAGATAACGATAGCAATTATCAGCTATTTAAAGAGATTTTGTCTGACCGCTTCGATGTAATTCACGCTAAAGATGGAGATGAATCCATTAGGATATATGCTAAGGAGACTCCGGATCTCGTGATTATGGACATCAACCTTCCATTTAAGGATGGTTATCAGGCTACTGCCGACATACGTATGCTGTCGAAGACAGTGCCTATCGTTGCAGTCACTGCTTACGCTCAGAACTCAGACAGAGAGAAGATACTTAAGTCTGGCTTCGACGACTATCTACCAAAGCCGGTAGAAGAAGAGGATCTAATCGCTACTATACGCAAATATCTATAAGATTAAAAAAAGAGCAATGTCCGAATAAGAACATTGCTCTTTTCTATTTAATACACTTAAATTTAGATGCTTTGGCATACGCCTCATTTCTCACTCAGACAATGGTCTAATGCCTCAGTGATAGCCTTCTTGTCCATCCCTCGGCCGATAAAGACAAGTTTATCCATTCTGTCGCCATATTCATTGTCCCAGTCGCGGAGTAATCCGGGTTCTGTTTCAAAGAAATGCTTTAGTTCTTCCTCCGGGGCAGTGGCATACCATTGTCCGCACTGTGTCAGTTTCTTCTGTACTCCGGCCTGTTCAAAAAGATAACTCATATCGCGGTTGTCGCTGAAATAGCAGATACCTTTACAGCGGATCACACTCTTTGGCCATTGCTTGGCACAGAAATAATCAAACCTGTTGATATCAAATGGCCGGCGGCGATAGTAGACAAACGTTGATATTCCATACTCCTCAGCTTCTCCCTCTCCATGATGATGATGGTGATGACTGTGGTCATGATGATGTTCATGTTCATGCTCTTCATGATGATGATGTTCATGTTCGTGCTCTTCATCATCATGATGGTGGTGTTCATGCCCATCTTCATGATCATGTTCGTGATGGTGATGTTCGTGCTCCTCCGCTTCTATCTCATCAAGAGGCTTTTCTATTTCGCGTATCCAGGTAGCGGATGTAGCAACCTGTCCGAAATCAAACATATGAGTGTCAAGGAGTTTGTTGAAATCAACGTCGCAATAGTTGCATTCTATGATCTTTGCTCCGGGATTCAGCGCATGTATGGCCTCTCGGATCATTTCCGCATCTTCCTTTGATACTTCAGAAATCTTGTTGAGCAGAACGATATTGCAGAATTCTATCTGCTGCACTACGAGGTTTTCAAGATCCTCCTCTCCGTATTCTTTTACGGTGAGTGATCTTCCGCTGCCGAACTCACTCTGAAGGCGCAGGGCATCCACAACGGTCACAATACAGTCAAGTACCGGAATACCATTACGGGTTGCTACCGGACCCATAGAGGGAATCGAACAGATGGTTTGTGCTATTGGTTCCGGTTCGCAAATACCGCTCGCTTCAATCACTATGTAGTCAAACCGATCACCTTCCATTAGATCGACAAGTTGGTTGACAAGGTCCATCTGCAGCGTGCAGCAGATGCATCCGTTTTGAAGAGCTACAAGCGAGTCATCGCCTTGTCCGATTAGTCCGTCTTTAGCTATTAGGTCGGCATCTATATTCACCTCACCTATATCATTTACTATTACTGCAAATCGGATACCTTTCCGATTGTTGAGTATTTTATTAAGCAGGGTAGTCTTTCCGCTGCCCAAATATCCGGTGATCAAAAGCACCGGAACAGTCTTTTTCTTTTCCATACGCATAGATAAATATGAAAACCCGACAAGCTCCATTGATTAGAAGTTTGCCGGGCTGTGGTAAGTCTGAGCGATAAACGGGGCTCGAACCCGCGACCCTCAGCTTGGGAAGCTGATGCTCTACCAACTGAGCTATTATCGCATTTCTAAGTCCATATAAATGCTCATTTTTCACATGAACTTTTCTTTTATAGTGCAAATTTAAGCAATTTTTTTTGCCCGGCCAAATTTATAAACAATTTTATATCCTTTTTGACTCGTTTTTTAGTCGAATTTATCATTCTAATGACTCAAAACTCATTTTTTTTTGCTAATTTTGTAAAAAATTTAGAGCGTATGAAAAAGTTTTTTCCATTGATTGTGATGTCGCTTATTTTATTGATTCCAGCTTGTGGCGACAAAAAAAATGAAAGCAACGCTTTTCCCGACGGTTTCGCTTCTCTCTCTGATGAAGGCAAGGTTGTCTATATGATGGAGCATGCTTCTGCTGACTCTGTCGCACGGTTCATAATCTTTGCTTCACTTGGCAGAATTGAAGGCGTCAAAATTGATACGCTCAACAATGCCACTCTCAAGGCATACGAGACTTATACCGATACTGCTCTTCAATCTTTCAGCTGGGAGTTTGACCGGATAGCGGAAGAGTTGCCGCTTCATGACAAAATGCGGCTTCGTGCGCTCGTGGGAGCAGAAGATCCTCAGGGTCTCGGATTGACTCTCGGACTTGAATATATGAACCAGATTCGCGTCAAAGGAATGACGGCAGATGAGGTGATGGCAGAACTTAAAGAATTAAAGAAGGCGTCGGCCGATGATCCTGATCTTTATGCACGCTTCCTGATTGGATTCCGCACGGTGCTACGCTACGACCAGAACTCCGACATGCCGAAGGAAATTTACTCACGCTTCCTCAATTATGATGAGGATGCCATACAAGAGTATTACTCCCGTAACAAATCGGCCAAAACAGATGCTCCATCTCTCCTTCCTGACTCAATTTCTAAACAGGAAAGATCTTCCAACACTGCTGAGACACCATCCGCAGCCTCCTCCGACTCCTTGACCTACAATTAAACTCCCCAACCTCAAAACCTCACAACCTCACAACTCCACAACTTCACAACCAATGAAAAGAATATCCGAATACAGTGCCCTTGCGGAGGCCGAAATCCGTGCTCTTGATCTTCCAAAAGGTAATCTTGAAGGCTTATACGCTCCGGTCTCATATGGTATGCAGGCTGGTGGCAAACGTCTGCGTCCTACGCTTCTTTTGATGACAGCAGATGCTTTCGGGCAAGATCCTCAGAAAGCCTTGAAGCCGGCAGTGGGTATAGAGATGTTCCATAACTTCACCCTTCTTCACGATGATGTTATGGACAAGTCAGACCTTCGACGCGGACGCCCTACTGTACATGCAAAATGGGATGCAAATACTGCAATCCTTTCAGGCGACACTATGCTGACACTTGCTACAAAATTTGTATGCGAAGTAGCCGACAACATCCTCCGGCCTGTGCTTGATACATTCAACGATCAAGCCTTGCGCGTCTATGAAGGCCAGCGCCTTGACATGGATTTTGAAAGTCAAGACGTAGTGGCACTCGACGAGTATATAGAGATGATAAAGGCTAAGACAGGTGCTCTTCTCGGGGGTGCTGCCAAGATCGGTGCTCTTATTGGGGGTGCCTCGAAGGAGGATGCCGATAAAATGTATGAATTTGGTGTGATGCTGGGAGTAGCATTCCAAATCGAAGATGACTATCTCGACACATTCGGCAATGCAGACACATTCGGCAAACCCATAGGTGGTGACATCAACAATAATAAGAAGACCTTCCTCATGGTGAAGGCTCTTGCTACAGGAGGACCGAACGCTGAGGCTCTAAAAGCAGCTCTCAAGATGCCTGCCGGGCCTACAAAAGTAAAAACTGTAACCAGAATTTATGAGACTATGGGAATGCCGGCTGTAAGCAAGGCTGAAGTGGCATCATATAGCAGCAAAGCTCTTGCTGCCATTAAAAAAACATCGCTCAGCGACGAAGCTCGCGAAGCATTCCGTAAGCTCATCGAAAAGCTAATAGGCCGCTCCAAATAATCCCCCAAACCCCACAACTCCACAACTCCACAACCTCACAACTCCACAACCACACAACTCCACAACCTCACAACCCCATATGATTGACACCCACACCCACTTATACATGGATTCCTTCTCAAAAGAAGATCCGGACGGATGCCTTGCCGCCGTCGATCGGGCGGTAGACTCCGGTGTGGAGCTCATGGTGCTCCCGGCTGTCGACCGTGAATCGGCAGCCGAGATCGTTGCCCTCCATAATGAGTGTCCGAGACACACTCGCACTGCTATGGGGCTTCATCCTACGGAGGTAGAGGAAGACTGGCGTGAGGAACTTGATGATATCGTGGCTATACTTAGTCCAACCAGTCCGGTTGCAATAGGAGAAGTTGGGATAGACCTTTATTGGGATACGTCAAACCTTACACTGCAGAAAGACGCTTTCATTGCTCAGATTCTTCTTGCGGATAAAATGGGGCTTCCTGTCATCATACATTGTCGGGAAGGAGTGGAGGTGTGTTGCGAGTGCATAGAGGCTGCAAAAGGGTTGTCTTCTTCCGGAAAGCTTCCCCCTCTGGTATTCCATAGTTTCACGGGTTCTCCTGACGATGTCAGGCGCATACGCCGGGTGTGTGATCCTTTTTTTGGAATCAATGGTGTAGTGACATTCAAAAATTCCGGTATGCTTCCCGATGCCGTGAAGGAAATAGGAATTGGCCGTCTGTTGCTTGAGACGGACTCCCCATATCTTGCTCCCGTCCCCAAACGTGGTCGGCGTAACGAAAGCTCTTATCTGACATTCATCAACTCTAAGATTGCTGAGATTCTTGGGCTCTCTCCTGAAGAGGTAGACGAGGCCACGACTCGCAATGCTAAAGCATTCTTCAGGATTTGAACTCCCTATTCAGTCTCCCATTTCATCAGCCGGTGGTGATTTTCACTCTGGTGCTGTTGCTGATTCTTGCGGCTCCTGTAGTCTTCAGGCGCCTCAAGATTCCTGATGTGGTGGGATTGATTTTGGCTGGTGTGGCTGTCGGGCCCTATGGCTTCAATCTTCTTGAGCGCGATGCTTCTTTTCAGATATTCGGTCAAGTCGGTATCCTCTATCTTATGTTTCTTGCTGCTGTGGAGATCGACATGTACCATTTCAAGAAAAACCTTAAGCAGGGTTTGGCCTTCGGTCTGATTACGTTCCTTGTGCCATCTGTGCTTGGCATGGTAGCCGCGCACTATGCTTTCGGAGCCGGATTGACCACATGTTTGCTTTTGGCCAGTATGTACTCCTCGCATACTCTTATCTCTTATCCTGTTGTCAGTCGCTTTGGCCTTCAAAATGGTAAGGGAGTGATACTTGCGGTCAGTGCTACTATCATAGCTGTGCTTCTTGCTCTTCTCACTCTTGCTTCTGTAGTGAAGCTCCAGTCTACCGGTGTGTTTGATGCTATGGATATTCTGAAGCTTCTGCTCTACACTGCGGTATTTGCGATAATCGTAGGTTTTTCCTTCCCGCGTATCACTCGGTTTGTATTCCGAAAGATTTCTGATGCCGTTGCGCAGTACATTTTCATTCTAGCGATGGTCTTCATCGGGGCAGTGTTTGCTCAGCTCATTGGCCTTGAGTCGATCCTGGGAGCGTTCTATGTGGGATTGGTGCTCAATCGTCTGATTCCGGGTCGCTCCTCTCTTATGCATCATATCAAGTTTGTCGGTAACGCCATCTTCATCCCTTATTTCCTTATCGGAGTAGGCATGCTCATCAATGTGCATGTCATATTCAGCGGATGGAAAGTGGCATGGGTAGCTTTCAATATGATTCTGGTTGCGCTCCTGTCGAAATGGATAGCGGCGTGGATTGCCCAGAAATCGTTTGGTCTTACTTCTACCGACCGCCGTATGATGTTTGGGCTTACAAGTGGCAAAGCCGCCGCTACTATTGCTGCGACCATGCTCGGCTATCAGTATGGCATCATCAATGAGGACATCATGAATGGGGCAGTGCTGATGATTCTCGCATGTTGCCTTGTCGCTTCTGTGATGACCGAGCGTACGGCTATAAGGATGAGGATTGAGCTTACTGCTGCCGAAATGGAGCAAACCGGAGTGGAGCGTCCTGAATTCGCGAGGCAGATTGTGGCCGTATCCAATCCTATCACGGCTGAAGGATTGATGAGATTGGCAGTCTTCATGCGCTCTCCTAAAAATACTGAGCCTGTCACGGCTCTCTTCGTACGTAATTCCGACGATCCAAAAAGCCTGCGCGCAGGACGTTATTCGCTTCGTGCCGCAGCTCAGGCGGCCCAAGAGATGGGTGTACAGGCAGTTGAGGAGGAGCGTTTTGATCTCAACATAGTGTCGGGTATCACCAATATGATACGCCAGAATCATGCCACCGACATTGTGCTTGGTTTTCATCGAAAGGCAAACATTGTGGATTCTTTCTTCGGCCAAATGATTGATACACTCCTTAAGGAAACCTTGAAGATGGTAGTCATGTCGCGATGCTTCATCCCTATCTCCACAGTAAGGAGGATAGTGGTAGTAGCAGGGGCGAAAGCTCAGTATGAGACAGGTTTCCACGATTGGGTGGCACGAATTGGCAACCTTGCCCAGCAGTTGGCTTGCAAAGTGATATTTCTCGTCTCTGCGGAGACGTCGCGATATATTGAAGATATCATCTCTACGGATGGCTACGGAATCCGGCGTATATATCAAGAGATGACAGAATGGGACGACTTCATTCTTCTCTCCGGTGACGTCGGCCCGGAAGATCTTTTGGTGGTGGTCGGTGCCCGTAAGGGTTCCATATCTTACAGCTCTTCGCAAGAGGAGATGCCGGAATTCCTTTCAAAAAACTTTTCCGCCCACAATCTCATGGTCATATACCCGGAGCAGTTCAATGGCTAATTCACGAAGCTCTCTTCAAACTTCTCTGACAACTTATAACTCTGACAACTCCAACAACTCCAATGAATACTCTCGAATATTTATCATCCCAACTTGGGTCGCTCGACGTAAACCTTGTCAACGCTTCCTTCCGGTTACTGCTTGCGTTGCTCCTGGGAGCGCTTGTCGGCTCCGAGCGTAAGCATAAGGGCCAGGTAGCGGGTATACGTACCTTTGCCCTTATATCTATGGGGGCATGCCTGTCGATGCTTCTTTCTATTTATGTGCCTCAAGAATATATGGGGCTGAAGAATGGCGACCCTGGCCGAATTGCTGCGCAGGTCATCACCGGTATAGGTTTCCTGGGTGGCGGAGCAATGATCCAGCAGAGAGGGGTCGTCAGGGGACTGACAACGGCTGCCGGAATCTGGATTACGGCTATTATCGGTATGGCTGTTGGAGTAGGAATGTATATGGCTTCTATCGTATGCACACTTTTAATATTTATGGTGATCGTCGGATTCAATCGTTTTGAGCACGTGATCCATATCGGGCAGGAGACTAAAGTGATCTCAATCCGTACAAAAGGAATACTCAGAAATATCGACGACTACGAACGCCTTCTGAAGAAAGAAGGAGTGCATATATCTAATTTCTTTATAGAGCAAAACTTCGAGAAGAATTTTACTGAAGTCAATCTCGTTGTGCTCGTAAGAACTTCAAGAAAACTTATGGATTCTATCAACCGCCTCAGTGAGGCTCACGATATACTTTCGATTACCCTCTCAAACCAGATTGACCTATGATGCCACAGATGATTCAGGAGACTACCACCGACCTTCAGCACACTATCTATACAGAGCTGAATCCCGATGCAGCAAAAGACTCCGGCCACAGTTCGGAAGACAGCACCAACGGCTTGATACTTGACCTCGCTTGGATTCTTGTGTTGGCCGCTATTGCTACACTTGTGTTCAAGAAACTCAAACAGCCTGTCGTGCTTGGATACATCCTTGCCGGTTTTCTCGCATCCCCTAATTTCACGTATATCCCCTCCATCTCCAATCTGGAGAATATCGAGATATGGGCAGATCTCGGCATAGTGGTGCTGATGTTCTCGCTTGGACTTGAATTCTCGTTTAAAAAATTGATGAATTCCGGCTCTTCGGCCATAATAACGGCTTTGATAATAATAGTCGGAATGACTATGGCCGGTTTCGGGGTAGGGTACATGCTTCATCTCAACACCATCAATTGTATTTTCCTCGGTGGTATGATATCCATGTCGTCGACTACTATAATACTGAAGGCATTCACGGATCTTGGCCTTAAGCAGCAGAAGTTCGCCTCAATGGTGCTTGCGGTACTGATCATTGAAGACCTGTTTGCCGTCCTTATGCTCGTGTTGCTATCTTCATTCGCTATGGGCGATGTGCAGGGCTCGGAACTGATTTTCAGTATTGCGAAGCTATGTTTCTTCCTTATCATTTGGTTTGTAGTGGGTGTATATGTGCTTCCCTCATTCCTTGAGAAGGTCAGCTATTACTTGAATTCCGAGACTCTGCTTGTGGTCTCAATGGGACTCTGCTTCATGATGGCGGCTTTTTCTGTGATGTGTGGTTTTTCTCTTGAACTTGGAGCCTTCGTGATGGGATCGATCCTTGCGGGAACTGTATTTGCGGAGCGTATGGAGCATGTCATAGCTCCGGTGAAAGACCTTTTCGGAGCTGTATTCTTCATTTCTGTGGGCATGATGGTGCAGCCTTCTGTGATTGCTGCATATTATCCTCAGATTCTTCTGCTTGCTGCGGTAGTCATTGTCGGTATGATAATATTTGGAACTATCGGTATGCTCGTCACCGGACAGACACTTCAAGTGGCCATTCAGAGTGGTTTCTCTCTCACTCAGATCGGTGAGTTCTCTTTCATCATCGCTTCTCTTGGTATGGGACTTGGTGTGCTTGACGCATCGCTCTATCCGATCATTGTAGCTGTGTCGGTGATTACTATCTTCACCACTCCCTATTTCATAAAGCTCTCAAATCCGGCTTATCGTTTTGTGGAGAAACACCTACCTGCAAAACTCAACTTCTTGATTGACCGCTATTCATCGCAGAAAGTAGATACCAACGAGACTGCGCGCCTTTGGCGTGAGATCCTCGGTCGCTATCTCTGGAGGATAGTGCTTTATTCCGTGATTCTGATTGCTATCATCTTCGCGTGCCGCCAATTGCTCTTCCCCTTAATGGAAGGATTGATGCCTAAATGGGGCCATCTGGTAGCCACTGCCGGTTCGCTTGTCCTTATGTCTCCTTTCTTGGCAGCCCTTTCGTTTACGACTATTAAGAAAGACCATAAGATGAAGTTGCATTCCACAGCCCAATACTATGAAGTGCCACTCATTGCCATGAGCATCATTCGCTATATGTTGGCTCTGCTCTTTGTGGTCTATTTCCTCGCAGTCTGTTATTCTACGCTTGTCGGTTGGATTGGAGGGACAATTTGTTTCCTACTCATGGTGATTTTTGCTTCATCCAAGCTCATGCATGGATTTAAGAAAATGGAAAAGAAATTCATGAACAACCTAAACAACCGTGAGAATGCCCGCAGCGGTGCCAACAATACTCTTGTCAGCGATCTTCATCAGGCATATCTTGATATAAAGCCCAACTGTCGCTTTGCCGGAGATAAGCTTAAGGACTCCGGTCTGCGTAGCGAATTTGGAGTGAGTGTGTCGAGCATTCGCCGTGGCGACGAGTTCATACCTCTTCCTACTGGTGATACACGTATTTTCCCCGGAGACACGCTTGGTGTGATAGGCTCCGATAGCCAGATCAAGCGACTCAATGATGAGATAGATCGTGCCGGACAACTCAAGAAAGAATCACTTCGTCACCCTGAGATTGAGCTTAAGAGTATTCTTCTGACTCCAAACTCTCCAATCATCGACAAGCCTCTTTTCGAGACAGACCTTCGAAACGACTATTTCTGTATGGTTTTATCTGTACAGCGTGGAGATGGTGAGTTCATCAATCCTCGTCCCGACACTGTGCTTCAGGCCGGGGATCTCCTCTGGATAGTAGGTGATCCGACACAGTTCGACAAAATGAAGTAGTGCTTAAGTTTCGAAGTCTTGAGTCTTAAGCTGTGAGTAGCAAGTCTTAAGAATAAATCAGAATATAATTATGCATTATGAATTCAGTTAAGCGTCCTTATACTTTCGACAGAGTTGTCCGCATCATATTTGCGATATGTGGCCTTGTGGCTATTCTCTTTCTTCTCGATTTGCTGAGTGATGTGTTGCTCCCTTTCCTTGTAGCTTGCCTTATTGCATATATTCTTGAGCCTACGGTAGAATTCAATAAGAAGATTCTTGGCTGTAAGAGAAGGTTTTTCCCTGTAGTCATGACCCTGCTTGAGGCAGTGTTCCTTGTAGGTATACTGTGCTGGATATTTATCCCTTATCTTGTGGAGGAGAGCACTGAAATGGCGAAAATAATTCGTGATTATGCCTCCAGCCAGATTCAGATACCTTATATATCAAAGGAAATACATGATTTCATACGTAAAAATGTCGATTTCGATCAGATTGGAAGGCTTCTAAGTCGTGAGCAATGGATAGAACTTATAAAAAATAGTTTGAATCAGACATGGTCGTTTATTGGTAGTTCCTTAAGTTTGCTTGTTGGGGTGGTCAGCTGGCTTATAGTTGTCTTATATGTGATATTTATTATGCTCGACTATGAGAGGTTTATACTTTCCATGCGTCAGCTTATTCCATATGGTCAGCGTAAACAAGTTCATCATATCGTTAAGGATATTGAAAACGCTATGAACCGCTATTTTCGTGGTCAATTCTATATTGCCTCTATTGTAGCTCTGTTATTTTCTGCCGGCTTTCTGATCATCGGTTTGCCGATGGCAGTATTGTTTGGCCTATTCATAGGTATGCTCAATATGGTGCCATATCTTCAGATGATCTCGCTTCCAATTGCTGCTATTCTGTGTCTTGTAGGGTCTATATCAGGTGGTCCTGATTTTTGGGTTCTTTTCTGGGAATGTATGGCCGTCTATGTAATTGTGCAGTGCATTCAAGATCTAATATTGACTCCGAAGATAATGGGAAAAGCGATGGGTCTGAATCCCGCCATCATTCTCCTCGCACTGTCGATTTGGGGGACGCTTCTTGGTTTCCTCGGTATGATTATAGCGCTTCCATTGACCACTCTTCTTCTCTCATATTATGACCTTTATATCGTCCAACGCTCAATCCCCGCCGATGATTCTGAAGACTCTGACGACTCCGATAATCCCGATAATTTATAACTCCCCACTTGCACTTATTCTCCGAACACTCCAAGCAGAAGATTTTCTGCAGCCTTACGTGCCGCACCCCGTGGGCCGATATCGTTCATAATTATGACGATGCTATGGGTAGATGCAAACTCCTCGTCAAGCTTGTAGCCGGCATAACACTGAATTCCCTTCATGCTTCCTGTCTTCATGGCTACATAAGAGTCAAGATCAGTATCCTTTAAGAATTCTGAAAGGGTTCCTTCCTGTCCTGCAAGAGGCATGAAAGATGCATACTCATCATTATTGCCCATCTTCTGAAGGATTCCGTTGATGAAGTTAGCCGTCACCCTGTTAGATCTGGAGAGGCCGCTCCCGTCGATCAGTGTGACCCCTTTTGTCGGGATTCCGGCGTGTTTCCAATAAGAAAGCATCTCGTTAGCTGCAGCAGCTGTCGTTCCCTCTTTTCCTCGGGCCAGCCCGAATGCTCTAAGTAGAGTCTCGGCAAACAGATTGTCGCTTCGCATCATGCAGCTTCGCATCACTTCCGCATATTTGTCGCTGACATGGTCCATCAGTAAGGTGGCTTCTTTATCTGTCAGCCCTTCATCCCCGATCTTGCCTCCTCCGTGAACTTCGATTCCGGCTCCACGCAGCCGAGTGGTGAGGTAGGATAAAAATACTGATTCAGGATTCTTCACAGCATGACTTCCCGAAGCATTCCGTCGGAAATTGAGCGCATGGCTCCCTGTGCCATATGCCTCATTGAGGTCTGCAACTGCCCAGCTTGGCGGACATGCAGGCCCTTCATAAAGTGAAGTGTCGACACGCACATCTCCGGTTATAGATGTGATGCCCTTATGCTTAAGCGTGGCTATGATTTCTTCAGAGATGTCGTCCGATTCCGGCGCACAATTGGCTCCTAATGTGGGATCTCCACCACCAACTATGAGAAGATCTCCCTCTAAAGTGCCTTCTTCAATAGGACCATCGGCGTAGACCATTGTATGGAACCTTTCATCTGGTCCTTTCTCCTGAAGCAATCCGGCTATGGTTACGGTCTTCATAATGGAAGCAGGTAGGAGAGGAGTGTCTACATTGTGAGATATAAGTATTTCTCCGGTACTTAAATCCTGAATGAGCACTGCTGTGCTCCTTGCTGATATGCTTTTTGAGTTAAGGAACATGTCAAGGGGCGAGGCTGCCCAAAGCAGGGTAGAGGTCAGGAGAAGGAGAATAAACGAAATATGTCGTTTCATATTTTTGTGCTTGATATGTGTGTTTATTTTAATAGCGGATGCAAAATTAAAAAAATTTCTCTTAACTACCAACTTTAATTCACTTTATATGTTTTACAGATAGAAAATCTAATGCAATCTATATTAGTAACTAAAAAACACACAAAATCAGAAAAGAAATGAAGAAACTACTTTATCTCCTTCTGGTCATTCCTTTTGCAATGATGTTCTCATCTTGCTCAAGCGACGATGACCTTCCGAACGTTGACATTACAATGACGTTCGACAACGCAGCCGTAAAAGATGGTGCTGTATACGTTATTCAGGATTCCGTATTCTCTATCACAGGAATCACTACAAAGGCTGTCAACAGCAATCAGCAGTCAGCGATCGCCAATGTTCGTTATTTCTGGAACGGCATTCCTGCTCCGGGTCTGACATGGAGCAACCTTCCTGCTGAAATCGATATGGCACAAATGCCTCAGCCTGAGAACGGTCAGAACATCCTCGGCCTCCGTGCTACTCTTCTTGAGACCGACAAGTCATTGGCCTTTACTTCACTTAATGTGCCTATCATCGCTGTTGAAAATGAAGAAGCCCTTCCCAATGGTGTTACTATCGGCGAAGCATCCATCACTTTCACAAGCAGTCAGTCGACTAAAGAGTAAGGTATCCTGACACTACAGACTATAAAACACCGGGGATCTGCATAAGGTCCCCGGTGTTTTATAGTTACCCTACGCTCAAAGCGGCTTTCGCAATTGTATTGTCGAAGTGGTTTTTCCTGGCTTTTACCGTGAGTATACTTGCGCAGGCGTCGCAAAAAATACCTCGAAATATTTTGATGTCTCAAAAAAAATACCTAAATTTGCATTCGCTTTCAGAAACAACCTACATGGAAAGATGCCGGAGTGGTCGATCGGGACGGTCTCGAAAACCGTTGTACCCTTACGGGTACCCAGGGTTCGAATCCCTGTCTTTCCGCTAATTGCATCTTAAAAGTTCGTTGTAATATTTACAGCGAACTTTTTGATTTACATACATTTTTATGACGATATATAACAATAAGCCAAAAAACTCTTCAATGTAATTTTTAGAATTCGTAGATAAGTTTAAACATCTTCATTATAATATTATAAAATAATTGCGATGCCTATGGACTTTAGTTACACCATGAAAGTAATCGGCACTTCGATGCTGGCTTTTACACCATTCCTGAGCATGCTTGCCTCGCCTCTGACTCCCGATCAGGCGTTGCAGCGCATACAAGGCTCCACTACAATGTCCCGTATTCCGGGAAAGTCATCACCCTTTGAACTCGTCCACACAGAAGCTGCCGACGGAAACGCGATGCTGTTCGTTTTCAACAAAGGCAACGACGGATTTGTGATTGCATCGGCCGATGATGCTCTTCCCCCGGTGCTTGGATATTCCGACTGCGGTGCATTCAATCTTTCGGATGCATCTCCTGAGCTTAAATGGTGGCTAGGACAGTATGCGGGGGAAGCTTCTTACTTCCTTCAGAATAATCCGGGTGCTTATGCCTCATTTTCCGAAAGAAGTTCAGCGAGGGTAGCCCGCGCCAATATCCCGGAACTTCTTACTTCGAAGTGGAATCAAGATGCGCCATACAATCTTGATTGTCCTGATGACGGAGGAGGAAGATGCGTGACAGGTTGCGTTGCAACCGCCATGGCACAAGTAATCAGATATCATGCCTACCCTGTGCAGGGGTCAGGACAACACTCATATTCATGGAACGGCCAGACCCTTTCGTTCAATTATTCTAATACAACGTTTAATTATGCAGAAATGCTTGATACATATGACGATACTTCAACTCCAGCCCAGCAACAGGCCGTAGCCTCGTTGATGTATGCTTGTGGAGTGAGTGTCGATATGGCGTATTCCTCTGCTGAGAGTGGGGCTGCTGATATGTATATACCTTATGCTTTGAAGACGTATTTTAATTACGATAGTGCCACACGTCTTCTTAGAAGGGATTGCTTCACTACTTATGAATGGGAAGACATGGTCTATGCCGAGCTTGCTGCCAACTGTCCGGTAATATATGGCGGACAGGCTAATAATGGTGGTCACCAGTTCGTCTGTGATGGTTATGAAAATGGTTACTTCCACATTAATTGGGGGTGGTCTGGAATGGGAAATGGTTACTTCCTGCTGTCTGCTCTTGATCCCGGTTTGCAAGGTATCGGAGGATTTGATGGTGGTTATAATTTTGATCAAGCTATGGTTTGTGGTGCGAGACCTATTCAAGACAACGGAATTGCTTGGTATCCGATTTATGCCACTGGTAATATGATTGTGACCGAAGTGACAGAAGATAACTCTTATATCTGTGTAAACTTTAAGAACGGTGGTCTCTACAACTATTCTCCGGAAGAAGCGGATCTTTCATTCTATCTTAAGATTATATCAGAGTCTGGCAAGGAGTATATGGTTGATTCACCTTTAGATCTGCAATTTGGAGGGGCATCCGGTTTGAATGTGTCCGGATATTCTGGTTTTTATATTCAAATTCCATCAAATCTTGAAGTAGGAAACTATAAAGTCTATATGGTATTCAAAACTCCGGAAGATGCTTGGCAAAATGTTTTGTTCCCGTTGTCTATTCCTTCCTACCTTAACCTTTCAGTTGGGGCTGACGGAGTATATGAATTTACTGAAGGAGCTCCTGTAGTCAGATCTCAAATCAAGGTGACTGCTTTCTCGCCCGAGTCTACAGTATTAAGTGGAGTTCCGACTACATTTGACCTTACAGTGGAGAATATCGGAGAAATAGAGTTTTCAAATGTGATTTCCATTAGGGTATTTGAAAAGGGTTCCCGCACGCAACAACTTGCTGAGAATAGGATAATGTTAAATTTGTCTGCTGGAGAAGTATTCAACGGTTGTGTCGATATCACTTATGCGCTCTCTGATGGAGAGTATGATGTCATTGTTTTTGACCAGTATGATGATGAGATTAGCGATGTGTTTACTCTGAAAATTGGAGAAATGCCGATAGAAGTGTCGCGAATAGTTCTGGATACGACTGACACAAGTATGGAGGAGGAAATGACGTTGCAACTCAATGCAACCGTCTTGCCAGAAGATGCTTCAGATAAGAGTCTGATCTGGAGTTCATCGGATCCCGAAATTGCCAATGTTGATCAAACAGGGTTAGTGACGGCCTTTACGCCTGGAAAGGTGATAATAACAGTTAAGTCTGCAGCTAATGAAGAAATATCGGCAAGCTGTCAGATTACAGTCAAGGCTAAAGTTATCGAAGCCGAAGGTATTACCCTTGACAAGACGGAGGCAACGCTGACAGAGGGTGAGACCATGACGCTGTCCGCAACTGTAGCCCCTGATGACACGACAGACAAGACCTTGACCTGGACCTCCTCCGATGAAGAGATCGCCACAGTAG
>CAYSMP010000004.1:0-39452 GCA_964432215.1 uncultured Sangeribacter sp. | reverse complement strand
CCCGGCACTGTCACTATCACCGTCAACACTTCCAACGGCAAGAGCGCCCAGTGCGTGATAAATGTCATTGCCAAGGTCATCGAAGCCGAAGGCATTACCCTAGACAAGACGGAGGCAACGCTGACAGAGGGAGAAACCCTGACGCTGACCGCAACTGTAGACCCGGATAATACGACAGACAAGACCTTGACCTGGACCTCCTCCGATGAAGAGATCGCCACAGTAGAAGACGGTGTTGTCACCGCCCTCAAGCCCGGCACTGTCACTATCACCGTCAACACTTCCAACGGCAAGAGCGCCCAGTGCGAGATTACAGTTGTTGAAAAAGAACCTGAGATAATATATGTATCTTCTGTTACATTAGATCAGACAGAAATTGAAGCTACTCCGGGCACTGTTGTCACTCTCATAGCGACAGTATTACCCGAAGATGCTACAGATAAAGAACTCATATGGTCATCTTCTGACAATGAAGTAGCGTCAGTTGATCAGAGTGGAAATGTGACGATACATAGTGTTGGAACAGCAATAATTACAGCTGAAACTACCGATGGTTCAGAAATTAAAGCTGAATGTCATATATCAGGTACATCTTTACTTGAATCTGTTGAAAGCGATGGTATTAAAGTAGATGTATTTACTGTCAATGGATTGCTTATTAAGTCTAATGTTGACAGCCACTTTATTTCGACTCTTGTAAAAGGCACCTATATAATTCGCATAGGAGAAGTGACTCATAAGATAATCAAATAATTCGATAAGTAGCTCGCATTTATCATATCAAGACCCTTGCAGATACTTGGTTAATATATGTCGTTTAATTTTTGTGAGCTACTTACTTAATAATTAAGAGAGAGAATGTATCAGACCCATTGAGTTTGATGCATTCTCTTTTTTGTGAACATTCTATCTATTTGAATGAAAAAAACTATTCTCTTTACGAGAAAAAATCAACAAATATAGGTTACGTTGAATAGTTTTTATTATCTTTGTAGCCACAAATTACCAAATAAGTTTAAACAACTTCAATTATAAATTTATATAAACTAATATCAATGAAAAATAAAGATATACTTGCGCTCACTTTGCTTGTTATGGCTCAAGCTGGGAATGCACAGGTGGTGATTGACATTGACGCTGCTCAGAGAGGTCCTGTTATTAGCCCAACTCATTACGGTATCTTCTATGAGGACATTAATCATGCTGCAGACGGAGGACTCTATGCTGAGCTGATACGCAACCGCTCCTTTGAGGATGATACCACTCCTTGCAACTGGTATGAAGTGGGCAACGCAAAAATTGCGTTGGTGCAAGATGGATTGCTGAATGATGTTCAGCATAATGCCCTAAATGTTACACTTACTCGTCCTGGTGACGGCGTACGTAATGAAGGATTTTGGGGTATCAATGCAGTGAAAGGGAGAAAGTATCAACTCTCTTTTTGGGCGAAGAGTGATAAAAAGTATAATGGAACTCTCACCGTATGTCTTCAGTCTGTAGGTGGTCAAAAACTTGGTGAAGAAAACATCAAGGTATCGTTATCTAACGAATGGAAAAAATATACGGCTACTATTACTGCAACGGGAAATGATCCGAAAGCTGAATTCACTCTCATAGCAGATAAACCTGGAGAGTTTCAGCTTGATGTAGTTAGCCTTTTCCCTCCGACATTCAAGAATCGTGAGAATGGCATGCGTCCCGATCTGGCTCAGATGCTTGCTGATATGAATCCTTCTTTCATGCGTTTCCCGGGTGGTTGTTTTGTTGAAGGTCAGCAGAGTCCTGATAATGCTTTTAGATGGAAACGAACTATCGGCCCTATTGAGCAGCGTGAAGGACATCAAAATATCAACTGGGGCTATCGTACAAGTGATGGTATAGGATTTCATGAATATCTGCAATTAGCGGAAGATCTTGGAGCAAAACCTCTATTTGTTGTAAATGTAGGTATCTGGCATGGAGGGTGTACGCCATATGACCAAATTGGTGAATGGATACAGGAGTGTCTTGATGCTCTTGAGTATGCCAATGGCGACGTGTCTACTAAATATGGCAAGATGCGTGCAGAAAATGGTCATCCCGAACCTTTCAATCTGGAGTATATAGAGATCGGAAACGAGAACTATAACTTCAATATGGATGACAATTCTGATCAGAGTGATCATTATCCCGAACGCTACATACAATTCTATAATGCCATAAAAGAGAAATATCCTAATGTAAAATGCATTGGTAATGTTGAGTCTTGGGCAACCGATTTCCCTTCTTGGCGCAACGATTATCCTGTAGATATTGTCGATGAACATTACTATCGTAATCCGAAATGGTTTGCAGATAGATTCAACAAGTATGACGACTACGACCGCGACAAGCATAAGGTATATGTGGGTGAATATGCTGTGACAAGTAATTTCGGCGATATTGGCAACTTGAATGCCGCATTAGGTGAAGCTGTCTATATGATGGGTATGGAAAACAACTCGGATGTTGTAGTGATGAACTCCTATGCTCCAATATTTGTCAACGAGAATGATGCTCGCTGGCGCCCGGACATGATTCGCTTCAATTCCTCGCAGTCGATGGGCACTCCTTCTTATTATGTACAGCAACTTTTTGCCAACAATATAGGCACGCAGGTTTTAAAGACCGACTGGAAATATGATTTGACTAAGCCGCAGCTGACTGAGGAAGAAGTATCTCAGCCTGTGCATGTGGGACTCGCAACATGGGGAACCGACGTCGTTTATCGCGATGCTCAGCTGGTGGTAGACGGGCAAGATGTAAATATTACCGACTACTCAAAGTGGAATAAGGTCGATGGAAACTGGAGCGTTTCAGCCACGGAGATTATTCAGAATGGAAATCAACAGCCGGCGATGATTGTTTGTCCTGACAATATTGGGGCCGATAAATACTCATTCAAGGTTAAGGCTAAGAAGACGTCTGGTCTTGAGGGTTTCATGGCTATGTTCGGATATAAGAATCCCAAAACTTATCAGTGGTTTAATGTCGGCGGATGGTCAAATTCACAGAACAATGTGGAGCAGGCAATTGATGGCAATCGTGTAGCGTTATGCAGGGGTGAGCGTTTCAGTGTTGAGTCTGACCGCTGGTACGACCTGCAGGTTGATGTGGATGGCGATAGTATCTGCTGCTATCTTGACGGCAAACTGAATCTATCATGTAAGTCAATGAAAGGTAGTGCAATGGAAGGCGTATATGCATCCACTACTATTGATGATGCAGCGAAGATTATGTATGTAAAGGTTGTTAATGTCGGCGATGGATATGCAGATGGTGTCATTAATCTGTCAAACTGTGAAGTAGATCCAAGCAAAAATGATGCGCTTCAGTTGATTAGATTGTCGGCCCAGACTGGTGGTGAGGAAAATACTATTGATGATCCTCATCATATCAATCCAGTTGAAGGAAGCATAAAGATAGGAAAATCAAATGAAGTACTCTTCGATGTTCCAGCCTTTTCCATTAATATTCTCCGCATTCCGATAAAGTAATGGCAAAAAAAGAGTCTCGCGTACCTCGTGAGACTCTTTTCATTAATTAATATTCAAGACTTTTATCCTACCATATTAGGAACTGGACCATACTGGTTAGGTTCCATTTGACTGTCTTGGCAATACCATACAATAAGCAGAATCCAGCCTATGATTGGAATCAGTGAAATAAAAATCCACCATCCGCTCTTGCCTATATCGTGGAGTCGACGCACTGCAAGGCCCAGGCTTGGAAGAAGCAATGTAAGATTTACGATACCAGTGACTATATTCATCGTGTTTTGGCTCCAGCAGAAGATGATGCTGATGACTGCCGAAAGAATGAAATTAAAGAGGGCAAACCACCAGAATTCAGAACGTGAAGCACGGCCGCTGAAGTTGCAGTAGTTAAGCTGTATAGCTCTCACTATCGCTTCCTTGAAAGTTACTTGTCTTTGATACATAGATGAGAAAATGACTTATTGGGTTATTGAAAGTTTGCGATGTAATGCTTAAGGGTCGCATTACATCGCAAATTTAATCAAATTTTTTCAATTGATATTAATTTTAATGCAAAATTAATGATTTTGTTTATTAAATTATCATAACTCTGATCAATTATTACTGGGTTATTTCAGAAAGGAGAGTCTGAATCTTTCTTGCTGTTTCAGCGGCTGATGCTACAAATGTTGCCTGTGATTCCATTGTCTCTGAACCATCAGGATCAGTCTTGATTTCCTTTTCATCCGTAAAGAGTTGGCAGTCCGCTACGAGTGTAAAGCAGTTCTCAAGGAGTTCCGGCCATTCTGTAAGGTCTACACGGGTTTGGAGAGAGTCAAGTGCCAAGGATATGTTGAAAGCCGAGCGGGTAAGCTTACTTTGGGAGGAGTTGTTCTCACAATGGTAAATGAAGGTATTTAGCCTCTTAAGAAGCAATGGACGGATATTAAGGAGTTTATTTTTTTCTGCTGCCGAGTGTAGCTGACGCTGCTTTTCTATTTCTGTCGTGACATCTATCTCTGATTTCATAGAGCCTACTGCATTAAGGAAGAAGCCGAGTATGGTCAAACCGCACATCACTTCAACTGCTGTAACACATTGTGCCCAACCGTGGGCCGGAGTATAGTCACCGAAGCCAAGTGTGGTGATGGTCACTATGCTGTAGTAGAGCCAAGAACCGAAATCTGTTCCTGCTCCGTCAGGAATCCTGAATTGTCCATCTGGAAGAAGCCAGTAGATTACTGCGAATACCGGCACAAGTGCAATATAGGAGCCGATCCAGATGATCGGACGCACGTTGGAGACAACGTGAAAGAAATGGCGAATGCGATCTGATGTTTTCATAATAATATAGTCGATAAAGGTCAATAATTTTATGTTATAACAAATCCGCCATCGAAAAGGCTTAATTTTGTTTAGAGTTTATTCTACTAAAATAGCTATTCGTTTGCGTTCCTTGTAAAAAATCACTATATTTGCATCTGAAAATTTAACCTGATATGAGATTCAAAAAAACTTTCTTCATAGCACTTCTCATCTTATGTTCCCTTCCAGCACTTGCCCAAGGGACTCTTGAAGACTACAACCGAGCCTACGGCCTAGCCAAGAAATACAACTACGGATTTGTACCCAATGCAAAAATACTGCCACATTGGATAGAGGATACAGGCAAGTTTTGGTATGTTGATGAAAAGCCGGATGGTACTAAGAATTTCATTGTTGTTGACGCCAAGACTCGAAAACGCTCGCCCATGTTTGACTCACAATTCTTGGCCGATGAGATGAAGAAAGGAGGAATAGATGATGTGGATGCCCGAGATCTGAGACTTGAACGCCTTCAGGTTTCAGCCAATCTGGATACGATTTGGTTTAATCGTAATGGCAACATGTGGACCTTTATAAAGACCGGGAAAAATCATCTTCACAATAGGGGATCAGTTCCTTCTTCTCCGGCAGCTCCTCATTGGATGGTGGTAGATGAAGAAAAGGATTTTGGCCCTGTGACTTCGCCCGATGGGAAGATGGTAGCATATGTACGTGACAATAATCTTTATGTTCAAGATGTAGAGTCAGGAAAAATAACCCAACTTACTACTGACGGCACAATCGGTAACTATTATTCTACCTATATATATTGGTCGCCGGATAGCAAGAAGTTTGCCGTAAACAAGATAAAGCCAGTAGAGAAACGATATGTTCATTATGTAGAATCATCCCCTGCACGTGGCAGTCAACCGATTTTGCATAAGCAAGAATATGCAAAACCTGGTGATGAACTCCGCTTCAAACTCCCGGTGATTGTTGATGTTGAGAGTGGGCAGGTCATTGTTCCGGATACCAAGCTCTTTGATCATCAGTATGATCTTTATGGACCTGTCTGGAATGCCGACAGCGAAGCTATTACTTTTGAATATAACGAACGTGGACATAAAAACTATCGTATTCTCGAGATGTCTGCTTCCGATGGAGGAGTGCGTCCGCTTGTTGAGGAATCTCATGACAAGTATGTCAACTATTCCCGAATCTTTCGTCAATATCTTGAAGATGGAAAGAGAATCATTTGGAGTAGTGAGCGAGACAACTACAATCATCTTTATATGTATGATCGCGTTTCCGGAAAGCCTACACATCAGATTACTCAGGGTGATTGGTATGTGCGCGATGTGGTGAATGTTGATGAAAAAAATGGTAAGATATATTTCTCAGCCAATGGTGTCAATAAAGATGAGGATCCTTACTTCATCCGATATTATGTAATTAATTTTGATGGCACTGGAATGACCGATCTTACTCCGGCTCCAGGTAATCATCGTGCATTTTTCTCTCCGGACTTTAAATATCTGGTCGATGTATATTCTACTCTCTCCACAGCTCCGGTGGCTTATCTTCGTGATGCTTCTTCAGGCAAGGAACTCATGAAAGTGGCTGAGGCCGATATGTCGGCTCTGGTCGATGCCGGTTGGAAGGCTCCGGAAGTATTTGTCGCTCCCGGACGCGATGGGAAGACTCCGATGTGGGGTGTAATATATCGTCCTTCAACTTTCGACGGGAATAAGAAATATCCCATTATTGAGTATATCTATCAAGGTCCAGGCGACCAATATGTCCCTAAATCATTCGTTGGTCTAAACCGTAATATGAGTGCGCTCGCTGAGCTTGGTTTTATCGTTGTTATGGTCGATGGTATGGGTACATCCTTCCGTTCCCGTGAATTTGAGAACGTTTGCTATAAGAATCTCGTTGATGCCGGACTCCCTGACCATATCGCTTGGATAAAGGCCGCCGGTGAGAAGTATCCATACATGGACACTGAACGTGTAGGAATCTTCGGTGCTTCTGCCGGAGGTCAGGAATCTACTACTGCTGTGCTCCGTCATCCTGAATTCTATAAGGCTGCATATTCGGCCTGTGGTTGCCACGACAACCGTATGGACAAGATTTGGTGGAATGAGCAATGGCTCGGTTATCCTATTGATGACTCATATATTGAGGCATCTAATGTTGAAAACGCCCATCTTCTATCTCGCCCTTTGATGCTCGTCGTTGGAGAACTCGATGACAATGTCGATCCGGCTTCCACAATGCAGGTAGCCGATGCCCTCATTAAAGCCAACAAGGATTTCGAGCTTGTAGTCATCCCCGGAGCTGCCCACACTATGGGTGAAGATTTTGGCGAACACAAACGTTTCGATTTCTTTGTCCGCCATCTTATGGGTGTCAATCCTCCCGCTTGGTCAGACATTACATATTGATATACTGATATAAATATATTGTCAACACTGAGATGAGGACGCAAGTCCGAAGTTTCAAAATAATACCATTATGAACACATCCAAATTTTTCCTGACGGCAGCATTTGCCTCAGTATTCGCCTTTCCGGTACTTTCCCGAGAAACGCGCCTTTTAGACAAAGGATGGACCTTTTCCCTGATTCCTGATTCGGGATCTATGGTGCAACCGTTTACAAAGACAGTCGACCTTCCCCACGACTGGAGCATCGAACTTCCATTTGATGGCAAAGCTTCATCACATAATGAAGGTGGCTTTGTCACCAGGGGAAGGGGCACATATGAGAAGGAAATCACCCTGACGGCAAAAGACCTTGCCGATTCGAAATATTCTCTGCTTTTCGAGGGAGTATACGAACGCTGGACACTAAAGGTAAATGGCAAGAAGGTAGGTTTCCGTCCATATGGATACTCTTCGGTCATCTACGATATTACACCTTATCTTCATGCAGGTGTGAATACTATCCTGGTGGAGGTGGACCATTCCCATGAGAGAAGTGGTCGCTGGTATACAGGTTCGGGTATATACCGACATGTACGCCTGATAAAAACGGGAGACATCGCAATTTCCCCTTGGTCACTTTATATTTCTACTTCAGTGATCAATCAAGATGATGCAGGAATATCAGTAAAATTCGATCTTGATGGTGATTTGGATAATCGAAATATTACCGCAGATTTAAAAATTACTGATCCATTAGGCAAGGAAGTATTTTCTTATGATTTTGAGATTGATTCTTCAAATTTCGAGGGTGGTACGATATTAAAAGATGTAGATCTATGGAGTCCTGAGTCCCCGTCACTTTATACTCTCGAAGTAGACCTTAAAGAAAATGGTAAAACAATAGATAATATATCCGAAACTTTCGGTATCCGCTCAATTGAATATTCGGCTGAAGAAGGATTCAAACTCAATGGAAAGCCAATCCTTCTCAATGGAGCATGTGTTCATCACGACAACGGTCTCTTAGGGGCTGCATCTTACGATGCCGCTGAGGCGCGTAAGGTTCGGCTGATGAAGGAAGCCGGATTCAATGCTGTCCGCACAAGCCACAATCTTCCTTCTCCCGCTTTTCTGGACGAGTGCGACCGTCAGGGACTTCTTGTCATTGACGAGGCTTTCGACGGATGGCGTGATCAGAAGAATGCAGGTGACTATCACCTTTGGATCGACGAATGGGGAGTGAAGGATGTTGGTGATATGGTTCGTCGCGACCGCAATCATCCCTCGATCATCGCATGGAGTATAGGCAATGAAGTGATCGAGCGTAAGCATATCGGAGTGGTGACAACTGCACGTTCTTTTGCTAATGAATGTCGTCGCCTCGACCCAACACGTCCCGTGACGGAGGCGCTTTGTGCATGGGACAGTGATTGGGAAATCTACGATCCTCATGCTGAGGCTCTTGACATAGTAGGCTACAACTATATGATACATAAGTCGGAGAGCGACCACGAACGTTGTCCGGAACGTGTGATGTGGCAGACTGAGTCGTATCCGCGTGACGCTGCCTCCAACTGGCATAAAGTGAAGGAAAATCCTTATGTGATAGGTGATTTTGTATGGACAGGACTTGACTATCTCGGAGAGTCTGGACTTGGACGTAATTTCTATAAAGGTGAGACCGAGGGTGAGCAGTGGATGGCATACCAGTGGCCCTGGCATGGCTCTTACTGTGGCGACGTGGACATAACCGGGTGGCGTAAACCCATTTCCCACTACCGTGATATGCTTTATAATGGCGACAATAAGCTCTATATGGCAGTCCGCGAACCCAACGGATATTATGGTGAGGTTCGCACTACAATGTGGAGTGTATGGCCAACGTGGGAATCATGGAACTGGAAGGGACACGAAGGCAAACCGATAGAGGTGGAGGTAATGAGCCGCTATCCGAAAGTGCGACTATATCTAAATGATAAGTTGATTGGGGAGAAAGAGGCCGGTGAGGCTCACGATTGCCTGGCTGTCTTTGAGATGGCCTATGCTCCCGGCACTTTGAAGGCCGCTGGTGTTGATGGTAGTGGAAATGAAGTGGAAACTGTCACCTTGGTGACTGCAGGCGATCCTGTGGCTATTCGTCTCACTCCTGATAAGACATCTCTCTCAGCCGATAATCAAGATCTTGCCTATGTGATTGTAGAAGTTGTCGATTCTGAGGGTAGAGTAGTTCCCGATGCTGAATTTCCGGTGCAATTCTCAGTGTCTGGAAATGCCGTGCTTAAAGCGGCTGGAAATGCTCACCTTAAGGATCCTGACCCGTATTTTGATTCTTCTGCTACTACATGGAAAGGGCGGGCTATGGCAATTGTGAAGTCTACCGATCGTAAAGGAGGTGCCACTCTTAAGGCTACGGCAAAAGGACTTAAGCCCGCATCAGTAAAGCTCACCTCTAAATAATTTGTCAATCTTCCCAATATTCATTAATTTTGCAAACTCATTGGCCCGTTCGGCTCGTAAGGTCCGTACGTCCTCCAAATTTAATGGAAAGTCGGTTCCTGGCTGCATTCGGGTCTAATAGAAATAATATAAAAGTTATTAGGTAAAAAATGGCAAAGATTGGAAGTGTAATGACTCCGAAAGGACGCAAAGCGATGCTACTCGGTAGTGGTGAACTCGGTAAGGAAGTGGCTCTTGAGCTGCAGCGCCTCGGTGTCGAGGTTGTGGCCTGCGATAAGTATGCAGGTGCACCTGCGATGCAGGTAGCGCATCGTTGCTACGTGTTTAACATGTTGGATGGTGATGAACTCCGCAGGATAGTAGAGCTTGAGAAGCCAGACCATATCATTCCAGAGATTGAGGCGATAGCTACATCAACTTTGGTGGAGCTTGAGAAGGAAGGCTACAATGTTACTCCTACTGCACGGGCTGCCTGGCTGACCATGAATCGCGAAGGAATACGTCGCCTTGCCCATGAGGAACTGGGAATTACGACTTCCCCATATCGTTTCGCCTCTACACGTGAGGAATTCGACCAGGCTGTGAAAGAAATAGGTATTCCATGCGTTGTGAAGCCAATCATGAGTTCATCTGGCCACGGCCAGAGTGTCATCAAGAATCCTGATCAAATAGATCATGCATGGAAGGAAGCTCAGGAAGGAGGACGTGCAGGGGCTGGACGTGTAATTGTAGAAGGATTTGTTGACTTTGATTATGAAATCACTCTGCTTACTGTGCGTAATGTAGCCGGTACTGTTTTCTGTCAGCCTGTTGGCCACATTCAGATCGACGGTGACTATCGTTATTCTTGGCAGCCTCAGTCTATGTCAGAAAAAGCTATTGCTTCTGCCCGCGAGATTGCGAAAAAGGTGACCGACGCTCTTGGTGGCTACGGTATATTTGGTGTGGAGCTATTTATCAAAGGTGATGAGGTGATCTTCAGTGAGGTTTCACCTCGGCCGCATGATACAGGTATGGTGACAATGATTTCGCAGGATATGTCGGAGTTTGCGCTCCATGTCCGTGCCCTTCTCGGCCTTCCGGTTCCGGCAATTGATTTTTATGGCCCTTCGGCTTCGCGAGCCATTGTGCTTCAAGGAGAATCTGATTGTGTGGAATTTGATAATCTTGAGCAGGTATTGGCTGAGCCTGGTACACAAATGCGCATATTTGGCAAGCCCAAATTGCAGGGCCACCGCCGCATGGGTGTCATCTTGGCTCGAGGGGCATCCGTTGAGGAGGCTCGAGATAAAGCCTCTCGTGCCTATGATGCTCTTGTAGTGAATGGCGCTGAGAAAGATATGAAATAGTGACTTTTGAAGTCTCACCCCATGCCTCCAAGTATTCTTGCATGCTTGGGGGCTTTTTATTCACTTTTTTTGTTAAATTATCCAATTCAGCTCCACAATTTTTTGCATATGTCATAACTCTTTCTTATCTTTGCAAGTAATTTTAAATAATTTTAACGCAATTGCATATGGCGGCTATAAGTGGCAAACTGCGAAATATATTTGATTTTTATGTCGACGGTTTTAAGAACATGACTGTCGGACGTAAACTATGGGCCATTATTTTTATCAAGGTCATCATTCTTTTTCTTGTCTTCAAGCTTTTCTTCTTTCCTGATTTGCTGAAAGAAAATTACGATAACGATGATGACCGCGCCCGCGCCGTTGCCGAACAGCTCACTACAAGATAGCCTCGCGATTGAGTACTTTGGGCTCTCCAAGAACTCTGAGCTTTACGCTCTTCCTTATTACTCCGATATCTCTGCTAACTCTGAAAAATCTAAAAAAAACTAACAACTTATAAATAAAACCATGGAAGATTTGATTCAAGTAGTCGACTGGTCGCGACTTCAGTTTGCGCTGACCGCTATAGTCCACTGGCTTTTTGTTCCGCTGACGATTGGAATAAGCCTCATCATCGCCGTCATGGAGACGATTTATTACCGTACAAAATCTGAGAAATGGCTCAAGACGGAGAAATTTTGGATGACTCTCTTCGCCATCAATTTCGCTATTGGAGTTGCTACCGGCATTATCTTAGAATTTGAATTCGGTACCAACTGGTCTAACTACAGTTGGTTTGTAGGCGATATTTTTGGAGCTCCACTCGCAATCGAAGGCCTTCTCGCATTCTTTATGGAGGCTACATTCTTCGCTGTGATGTTCTTTGGCTGGAAGAAGGTATCTGCTGGATTCCACCTTGCTTCTACATGGCTGGTGGCGATAGGTGTCTCACTTTCCGCTCTCTGGATCCTTATTGCTAACGCATGGATGCAGTATCCCGTCGGTATGGAATTCGATCCGGATCAGATGCGCAACGTTATGTCTGACTTTATTGCAGTTGCTACTTCTCCGGTAGCTATCAACAAGTTCTTCCATGCAGTGACAAGCGGCTGGGTACTTGCATCGGTGTTCGTGATTGGTGTCAGCTGCATAATTGCTGCCAAAGGCAAAAATCTTCAAATGGCCAAGGATTCTGTCAAGGTGGCCGGGTGGATTGGCCTTATAGGCATGATTCTCACTATGTGGACCGGCGATGGTTCAGCTGTGGAGGTTGCACGTGTTCAGCCGATGAAACTTGCTGCTATGGAAGGTCTTTATCGTGGTGAAGTAGGGCAGGAGCTTATCGGCTTCGGTATTGTCGATGAAAAGGAAAGAGATGTCAAGTGTAAGATAGCCATTCCAAAAGGCCTTTCCATTCTTGCCAATCATGATGCCAATAGCTTTGTGCCTGGTATTGATGACCTTATTGATGGTATTGCTCTTACTCCGCAAGGTGACACTATCAATACTATAAGCTATGCCAAAAGAATAGAGATTGGTAAAGCTGCTCAGCAAGCGCTTCGCGACTATGAGGCTGCACGCAAGGCCGGTGACAATGCAGCTCTTGCAGACGCTCTTGCGAGAATCAAAGCAAACTATCCTTTCTTCGGCTATGGCTATTTCAATTCTCCTGAGGATGCAGTTCCTCCTGTGGCTTTGACATTCTATTCTTTCCATATCATGGTAGCTGCTGGCGGCTATCTACTTTTGCTTCTTATCGTCGCTCTTTTTGTAGTCTATAAGAAACCCTCCTGGTTTGATACACGCTTGGCCCGTTGGATTGGTGTGTTAAGTATTCCTGTGGTGTGGATATGCAGCGAGGCTGGATGGATTGTAGCTGAGGTTGGACGTCAGCCTTGGACTATTCAGGATATCCTGCCTGTACAGGCGGCAGTCTCAGCAGTGACTGCTCAGTCTGTTCAGCTTACATTCTGGCTCTTCGCCATTGTCTTCGCAGCGCTTATCGCCGCTGAGATCTCTATCATGGTGAAGGAAGTGAATAAGGGATCTGAAAGAGAAATCACCGAATAATCAAATTTTGTTTAATTGTTTAGAAGTTTATTCAGTAAGTGGTATAAACTCATAGACCTTAAACTCTTCAACTCTTAAACTCATAAATAAAAATATGGAGACCTTACAGATATATTGGTGGCTTCTCATTGCAGTGCTCGGAGGAGTCCTCGTATTTATGCTCTTCGTTCAGGGTGGTCAGAGCCTATTGCTCGAGACTCGCGGTTCAATGGCGAAAAATCTTATTGTTAATTCTCTCGGTCGCAAGTGGGAACTTACATTCACCACTCTCGTAGTGTTTGGCGGTGCCTTTTTCGCTTCTTTTCCCCTTTTCTATTCTACTTCTTTCGGTGGCGCCTATTGGCTTTGGATGGCAATCCTATTTAGCTTTGTGCTTCAGGCTGTCAGCTATGAATTCCGTAGGAAGTCAGGCAACCTATATGGTACAGCAACTTATGATGCATTCCTTCTCATCAATGGAGTAGTAGGTTGCGTCTTGATTGGGGTTGCAGTTGGTATTCTCTTTTTCGGTGGTGAATTTACTGTGACACGCGGCAACATTCTTGATGGAAATGCTCCGGTTATTTCAGTTTGGGCCCCTTCCCATGGTCTTGAAGCAATTGCATGCTGGAAGAACCTCCTTGTTGGCTTTACCATCTTTTTCCTTGCTCGCATGAACGCTGCACTCTATTTGATGAATTCTATCGACGATGGTCAGAAATTCTTCAATGCCGTTAGGATGAAAGCTATATTGAATGGCCTTGTCTTTGTAGTGCTTTTCCTCGGACTGGTAGCCGTGGTTCTGACTTCTGATGGCTATACAGTAGAGGCCAACGGAAACGTAGTAGCCGTACCCTACAAATATGCCATCAACCTCATTGAAATGTGGTGGATACTCGCAGCTCTTTTGATTGGAGTTGTGCTTGTCCTTGTAGGATATGCTCTTACCGCATTTAAGAAGGAATACAGGGGCGGCATATGGTGGACCGGCATAGGGACTATTATCACCATCGTCTGCCTTCTTTGCGACCTTGCCTACAACAATACTTGCTACATGCCGTCGTTGACTGATCCTCAGTCGTCACTCTCAATTGCCAATAGTAGCAGTACCGAGTTCACCCTAACTGTAATGTCATGGGTATCCCTACTGGTGCCGGTAGTGATTCTTTACATCTGGTACGTTTGGAGCAAGATGAATGCCACACCAATGACTCCCAAGGAAGTGGAAGAAGATTCCCATTCGTATTGATATCAATAAGGTACACACGAATAAATTAGTAAAATAGCTAAGATAGCCCAGGCTATCTTAGCTATTACTCTATCTCAATTAATATGAAACCTACCCACAATCGAATATTCTGCGTCGGATGCAGACATACGAAAATGCTGTTTGAAACTCAGGCTAAGGCTGATAACTTTATAAAATTCAACAGCGAAGAAATTGCTATGAGGTCCTATAAGACCCCGTCACGCAGTTATTATTGCTCCTTCTGTTGTGGGTGGCATGTCACGAGTGTCACTGATGAAGAAAGCGTACAGATAATGGAAGAGAGAGATAAGAGTAAGTGGGAAGACATACATGCCAACAATCAAGGTTGGGAAACACTCATAAGTCAGAAGGAAAACTCCGATAAGCGCAGTTTAAGCAAGGAAGAATCTCTAAAGTTAACTGAGATGACTAATGCAGTTAATGCATTAATACAGCAATCAGAAGCTGCCCTCCTAAAACTTGAAGCCAAACAGGCAAAAGATTTATATCAAAAGGCCATCGAAGATTTTCATGTAATGGAGATGTTTGTGCAAGAGATAGGTTGTTCTCATCATAAAAAAATGTGTAAGATTAGAGATAATATAAAATTATTGGAAATTGCATTTGCAGACATTCAAATCCACGAAGTAGATTTTCAGTCCCGACAAAGATATTTGAATGCTCCTGGCAACACAACCAGTAAACTTGCACAGAGATATTTGCGCAATAAGAATTTTATGGAAAGGATAGATCAAAAATTAAAAGAGATTGAGACTTTTATTGCCTATAATATTGAGTATGACTACAGCAATATGTTCGATATGTTTAAGAAGGAAATAGATGCCTATCCTGCACAAAATATGACAAAGAATAAAAAGAAACTTCTTGTAAAATTTAATTTAGTACATGATAAGTATTGTAAATATATTATCCCCAAAGGGCTTGACGTAGTGCAAGAAAACATCTATTTGACTGTAATAAACCTTTTGGAGAAAGCAAATTTTGCATATCAAAAATACGATATAGATGCATGCTTGGTATTCTTCAAGATAGCAGAAGAACTTATTCCAGAGAACCCAGACGAAATAGGAAGAGCTCTTCGTCTGCAAATAGCAGATATGCGCAAGCAAGTATGATTATGTCCCACTACAATTCAAAACCGAGTTTTGTCTTTGGGTGAAATCTCATCGAAGAATCATCAATATAATAATTAAAGCCTGCAATGGATGTTACGCCGACATCCATTGCAGGCTTTTTTTCGAATGATGATTTAGTATATGATCATATATGATTCCTTAGAGGGTCTTGAGCGCTTCAGTTACGTTATGCTCAATGCGATCTGATAGGTTTTCGCAGGGTTGTTTGTCGAATTTCAAGCCGGTGATATGCTCGTAGAGTTCTATGTAGCGGTCGCTTACTTCTTTGCAGTATTCGTCGGTCATCTCAGGCACTTCCTGACCTTCTTTGCCCATAAAACCGTTGGCGATGAGCCACTGGCGAACAAATTCCTTACTGAGTTGTTTCTGCGGAAGTCCCTTTTCGAAGAGTTCTTCATAGGTATCAGCGTAGAAGTAACGGCTTGAGTCGGGGGTGTGGATCTCGTCGATGAGTATTACCTTGCCATCGAGTAGACCGAACTCATATTTCGTGTCTACAAGGATGAGGCCGCGTTCAGCTGCCATCTGTGTGCCACGCTCGAATATAGCCAGAGCATATTTTTCTACCTGATCGAGTACGTCTGCGCTGACAAGTCCTTGAGCGATGATTTCATCATGTGAAATGTTGAGATCATGGCCTTCGTCGGCCTTTGTAGTCGGAGTAAGAATTGGATGTGGGAGTTTCTGATTTTCCTTCAGACCATCAGGTAGAGCAACGCCGCAGATCTCGCGAGCACCTGCTGCGTAGTCGCGCCATGCGCTTCCTGCGAGGTAGCCGCGAACGATCATCTCTATCTTGAGAGGCTGACACTTGAGGCCAATTGTAACCATTGGATCAGGGACAGTAACAAGCCAGTTGGGTACTATGTCTTCAGTAGCTTTAAGGAAGTGGGCTGCAATCTGGTTGAGCACTTGTCCTTTGTAAGGAATCCCCTTGGGAAGTATGACGTCGAATGCTGAGATACGGTCGGTAGCGACCATCACAAGATATTTGTCGTTGATGTCATATACGTCGCGGACTTTGCCGTGATAGACTGATTGCTGACCTTCAAAGTTGAAGTTGGTGTTTGTCAGGGTTTGCATGGGTTGTATTTTTTTCAAAATTATACGAGTTTAATCTGGATTATGCGAGATTAATCGGGGATTAATCAAGAGACTCTGGTTGAAGATGGCGTTGGGAGTATTCGCAGCCGCAGTATGTCTGGTTGTAGAAGTTCATTTCCTTGATGATTGCTACCCGACGCTCTGAAAGGCCTCCCTTTCTCCAGTTTTGGGTCCAGTATGTGACTCCCGGAATATCAGCGCAAGCATCTTTCCCTGCTTCCTCTATCTGCTCAAGGCTTTTCCATCGGCTGGATGCAAGAGTTGTTGTGATTACTTTAAAGCCATGCTCGTTGGCATATTCTGCGGTCTTTCTAAGTCGCATCTTAAAGCATTTCAGGCATCTGCCGCCACGTTCCGGTTCATCTTCAAGCCCTTTTACACATTCAAGCCATCCGTCATGGTCATAGTCGGCATCGACTATGTCAAGTCCGAGGCTTTCAGCATAGCGTGTGCATTCATCCTTTCGCTTCAGGTATTCACCGAGAGGATAGATATTGGGGTTACAGTAGAAGATGGTAGGTCGGATACCATGCTGGAGAAGGCACTCAACGATGGCGGAGGAGCATGGTGCACAACAAGTATGGAGCAGGACTCTGTCTTCTCCTCCTGGCACTTTTACCTCATAACCTTTCTTTTTCCTCATTAAGTCTCTGTCCCTTAATTATGAATTATGCATTGTGAAAAATGCATTACTCAAATTACATTGCGAAGGCATTGAAGCCCCCATCGACTACTGCCACAGTGCCGGTGACGAATGTTGATGCGTCAGAAATAAGATATTGGATTGTACCGCAGAGCTCCTCTGGTTTGCCAAAGCGCTTAAAGGGTGTCTGGCGGATGACGTCACTACCTCGTTCCGTAAGCGAACCGTCAGGGTTGGTAAGCAGTGCACGGTTTTGATTGGTCAAGAAGAAACCGGGAGCAATGGCGTTGACACGGATGGCAGGGGTGAACTTAGTGGCAACCTCGTTGGCGAGAAATGCAGTAAAGTTGCTGATGCCAGCCTTTGCAGCTGCATAGCCGCATACGCGTGTCATAGGACGGAAGGCAGCCATCGAAGAGAAGTTGACGATTGTGCCTTTACCGGCTTCCACCATTGGCTTTAGGAATACTTGAGTGGGAATCACAGTACCTTCAAGATTAAGATTGAGTACTTTTTCAAATTCCTGAACCTTAAGGTCGAAGAAATTGCCTGTAGGAGCAATTGTTGCTCCCGGCATATTGCCTCCTGCAGCGTTGAGGAGAGCGTCGACCTTTCCATATTTTGCAAGGATCTCAGCGCAGTTTTCCTCTACCTTTTCTTGATTCATTACATCGGTGGTCAGGAAGATGGCTTCTCCACCTTTCTCACGGATTTCATCTACGATTTTATCGCCCTCTTCTTTGCGTCGACCCATGAGCACTACTTTTGCCCCTTCGAGCGCAAGGTATTCTCCAATGCAGGCGCCGAGTACTCCGGTTCCGCCGGTAATCACGACAACCTTATCCTTTACTGAAAACAGTTCGTTCATATTATGTCGGTTTATAGTGTATATGGCTACAAAATTAGCAAAAAAACAAGTATCTTACAAAAATATTCTGATGTTTCCTCAATTAAGTTTGTAAATCAGATATAAATTTCGTACCTTTGCGCTTTATTAAAATGCTTGTTACCGCTGAAACGCCTTACATTTGGGTTGTATATGCGGTAAATGGCAGCAACTTTTTTATCAAAATTACACTACAGGTATATGAGTGACAGAATTTATATTTTCGATACGACGCTCCGCGATGGTGAACAGGTGCCGGGATGTCGTCTGAACACGCAAGAGAAAATAGAAGTGGCAAAAGCGCTCGAAGGTTTGGGCGTTGACGTAATCGAAGCTGGTTTCCCGGTTTCAAGTCCCGGTGATTTCACTTCCGTAGTAGAAATCTCAAAAGCAGTGACTTGGCCTACGATATGTGCGCTGACACGCGCTGTTGAATCTGATATTAAGATAGCTGCTGAAGCTCTCCGCTTTGCAAAGCGACCCAGGATTCATACTGGTATAGGTACCTCTCCATATCATATCAAATATAAGTTCAATTCCACACCTGAAGAAATTCTTGAAAGGGCTATCAAATGTGTGAAATACGCCAAGAAATTTGTGGAAGATGTACAGTTCTATGCTGAAGATGCTGGACGCACAGACAATGAATATCTTGCGCGTGTAGTGGAGGCCGTCATCAAGGCTGGGGCTACAGTGATCAATATTCCTGACACCACAGGCTACTGCTTGCCGAGCGAGTTTGGCGAGAAGATAAAGTATCTTATGGAGCACGTAGATGGAATACACAATGTGACTATAGCCACCCATTGTCATAACGACCTCGGAATGGCAACCGCAAACACTCTTTCCGGACTTATCAACGGTGCACGTCAGGCTGAAGTGACCATCAACGGTATTGGTGAGAGAGCTGGTAATACTTCATTGGAAGAGGTTGTTATGATTTGTAAGTCACACCCCGAGCTTGACTTCAAGACAAATATCAACACCAAAAAGATCGCTTCCGTGAGTCGTATGGTCTCAAGCATGATGAATATGCCAATCCAGCCTAATAAGGCTATT
Source organism: uncultured Sangeribacter sp. (assembly GCA_964432215.1). GTDB lineage: Bacteria > Bacteroidota > Bacteroidia > Bacteroidales > Muribaculaceae > Lepagella. The sequence continues at coordinate 20,291 of CAYSMP010000004.1, read as the reverse complement.
GTGGGGCGCAACGCTTTCGCTCACTCATCAGGCATACATCAGGACGGAGTGCTCAAAAACCGCGAAAGCTATGAGATCATAGACCCGAAAGACGTTGGTATTGATGAGAATGCTATTGTACTGACTGCACGCAGTGGACGTGCTGCACTCAAGCATCGTCTTGAGGTACTCGGTGTACATATGGAGCAGGAGGCACTCGACAAGTGTTATGAAAACTTCCTTAAACTTGCCGATAAGAAGCGTGAAGTGACCGATGAAGATGTGCTGATGCTTGCAGGCAAGCACCGCACTGCACGTAATCGAATAAAAATCGACTATCTTCAGGTGTCAAGTGGTGTAGGCATGCGTCCTGTTGCGAGCGTAGGTCTTGACATTGCAGGTGAGAAATTCGAGGCATGTGCTACGGGCAATGGTCCGGTTGATGCTGCCATCAGAGCCATCAAGAAGATCATAAGCAGGAAGATGCTTATCAAGGATTTCCTAATTCAAGCCTTCGACAAAGGAAGCAACGACGTCGGTAAGGTGCATATGACCGTAGAATGCGATGGAGTAAACCACAATGGTTTTGCAGCAAACAGTGACATCATTGCGGCATCTGCTGAGGCATTCCTTGATGCAGTGAATAAAGCGAGTGCTGTTTGATGCATGATGGTATGAAGTATAATTCATTTCGCTGTAATTACAGTAGTAACTCGATATTTTAATAGAATTATTTAAGATGAAACTTAAGATAGCAGTATTGCCCGGTGATGGTATTGGGCCGGAAATATCACGGGTAGGTGTGGATGTCATGAAAGCTGTGGCAGAAAGATTCGGTCATGAATTTATATTTGAATATGGCTTGGCTGGTGCCGCGGCTATAAGAGCCACTGGAAACCCTTTCCCGGAAGAAACCTTGGCACTCTGCAAAGATTCAGATGCAGTGCTTTTTTCAGCAGTGGGCGATCCGGAATTTGACAATGATCCGACAGCCAAGGTGCGTCCTGAGCAGGGTCTGCTCGCAATGCGCAAGCAACTCGGCCTCTTTGCCAACATTCGTCCGATACAGACATTCCATGGTTTGGAAGACAAATCCCCTCTGAAGGAGGATATCGTGAAGGGTGCAGACTTCGTGTGTGTGCGTGAACTTACAGGGGGAATGTATTTCGGTGAAAAATTCGAATCTGATGACAAGGCATTCGACACTAATATGTATACTCGCTTGGAGATAGAGCGTATTCTGAAAGTAGCCTTTGAGCTCGCTTCTCGACGTAAAAAGCACCTTACGGTAGTAGATAAGGCAAACGTGCTCGCATCCAGCCGTCTTTGGCGCAAAGTGGCTCAGGAAATGGAAAAAGGATGGCCGGAAGTTAAGACTGACTATATGTTTGTAGATAATGCTTCTATGAAAATGATTTTGGATCCACGCTTTTTCGATGTTATTGTGACCGAAAACACTTTTGGTGATATCCTGACCGACGAAGCGAGTGTCGTGAGTGGATCTATGGGTCTTCTTCCATCCTCTTCTATTGGTGAGAGCACGCCCGTCTTCGAGCCAATCCATGGCTCATGGCCGCAGGCCGCAGGGCTTGACATTGCCAATCCTTTGGCTCAAGTGCTTTCTGTAGCTATGCTTCTTGAGCATTTTGGTCTCGAAGAAGAAGGTAAGACGGTAAGAGAGGCAGTAGATGAGTCTATAAAGCTGGGTGTGGTAACTCCCGATCTTGGAGAAAATGGAAAATCAGAATACGGCACTGAAGCTGTAGGACGCTGGCTCACTACTTGGATATCTTCTGGCGCAGTTTGAAATAGAGCGTCATATAGACGATAAGCAACAAAGCAAGGACGGAGGAGATCACAATCAAGGTCTTTTCCGTCGTTTTTGTTTGATACAGAGTTCTCTTCTGAACTTCCGACGGTTCCTTATACAACAGAGGTGTAGGCAAAATACTGTCGCGGAGCATGATTTCTCTTTTCATTGTGATCTTTCTAAGGCTATCTATCTGCTTTGAGTATAGAATAAAGTTTTCCATAGCGGAGATATAGGTTTCATTATCACCAACCTGTTTGGCCGCCTCTATCATCATGGAATTGAATTTCTGTTTCTGATAAGCAGACATATCGGGATTAGACAGGATGCCCCTAAGTGCAGGAATTGCCTCCTGATAGTTTTTGGTCGCCATATGATAGAACACGAAAGCCTGTCCTTCCTTATCCATCGTGCGTCGCACGTCAGCATCTCTTTCGTAGAGTGCTTTGATGCTATCGTGTATTTCTTCAATCTCTTCGCTGGTTAGAGCAGGATAGTTGCTCATTATCCTTCGGTAGCTTATGAATTTGTTGGTGTCATAGTTTCGGAACTTACGATTTTTCTTGATATACATCTGCTGAAGTTGCTCTATAATCTCCAGCAACTTACGGTCGTATTCGATTGCCTTTGCCGGATTTCCATTCATTCTGGAATGTATCATAGCTGCGGTTGTATAGAACTGATTTTTCAACGGATAGTCGCTTACAGGGAGGTTATCCATAAGTTCTCCATATCTGTCGAGGCATTCTTTAAAAAGTACTCCGTCGGCATCTACACCAAGATACTGAATGATTTGATAAAGAAGTGATATCTTGTCATAGATATCATGTCCGTCATAGTTATGAGATTTCTTGATGCTGTCGAGGAGGAGCATCTGTAGGTCATTATCTTCCGGATGTCGGCTCTTCCGGTTGATATGTTGGTTAAGAATATATGTTTTGGTGGCAGCTCTGGCCTCTGAGTTGTGGATATGTTCGGTAAGCTTCAGAAGATACTGCACTACGGAGTCATTGTTGGCATAGAAAGTTCCGAGATTCCTCAGCATGTCGAGCTGGGCGTTTATGTTTTCTGCCCTGCCTGCCGTATGATATATATCCCAAGCATATTTTATTTGGCCTTTTCTGTCTGATAGGTCAAATAGGTAGTAAAGTATCCTTACGCTATCGCGTGCTGAAGTAGCGGAAGTAAGTTGTTTCAAATATTTGTCGATCAGTTGCTTCCTTCCAGCTGTATTGTTGGCAGACATTGGTACCGCCATCATCAGAAGCATAATGGCAGTAAGAATAATTTGAAATCTTTTCATTAGAGGGCTCCCATTCGTTGGATTATTGATGTGAGAATCTATTTTGACACACAAAATTAGCCACTTTTAGGAGTCAGCGCAAATATATGTTATTAAAGTTTTATTAAATTTATGTAAAGAAAATGACATAAAAAAAGATCCTGCGGCGATGACCGGAGGATCTTTATCTAAATAGCTGGTAAATTTTATTTTGTATGAAGCGATATCTTCTTCATGGGTAGTCCGTCTGCCTTTACTGAAAGACTGACGGGACCTTCCTCACGTGTGCTCCGGAGGATGACCGTGGCGGTGCCGTTGTGTAGACTGCGGGTATTGCCGGTCATCAACTCGTGGCTGCTAAGATTGCCGTTGATTACTCCTACGATTTCTGCTGGTCCATCGACTTCAAATGTCAGTAGATGTGAGGCATTCTTGTCGGTCAATCCTTTACCGTCTACGGCAGTGATCCTTACATGCTGAAGATCCTCTCCATCAGCTTTCCAGTTAGAATTGTCAGGAATGGCATTAAGCCGTTTAGCTTCTCCATGTGTAGTAAGATTATGGCGAGCCACTTCTTTGCCATCCTTATAAGCAATGGCTTCTACCTTACCTTTTGAATAAGGCACCTCTTCCCAAAGAATACGGTTTCGCGATTTCGAATTAGAAATGTCATTGCTTTTACGACCGATACTTTTACCGTTGATCTTAAGCTCTACTTCATCTGCATTGGTATAGGTGTAAAGTTTCACTTTCGAACCAGGAGTGAAGTTCCAACTGTCCGTAAAGCGGCGTCCTCCCATGGTCACTCCGTTCCATTGGGTTGTTTCCGTTGTCTCGAAGGGAGCGATGAAAACTACGGGCTCATCCGGTTTGAAGAACGATTTGAGAAAGTAGGCCATAGGTTTTGGTTCAAGTGATATATCGAAGACACCCTGTGTCCAGCCTTTTTCCGGCCAACCCTGCGACTCTCCAAGGTAGTCAATCATGCCCCAGTAGGCAAGACCAATGACTTTGTCAAGGTCCATCTCGAAGAAGTTGGGACCCATATTGCTGGTATTGGCTTCGCTTTGATAGAACATCATCCACGGGTAACGTTTTGAATCGCCTGGGAAATACATATATCGGTAGTTATAGGCGGCAATGTCGGTATGTTCCACGAGAGGAGCCGGTAGTGAATCAGTATGCTCGTTACGTCCACGGGGATGCATCGCTACTGTCACCAAGCGTGTACTGTCATATCTTTGCAATAGTTGCTTTTGAAGCTTATATGGGGTTACTCCCCAGTCGTTATAAGGAAGGTCTGGGATTAACTGGAGTTCATTGCCGAGGCTCCAGAATATTACGCTTGGATGGTTGCGATCTCGTTTTACCCATTCAGGCACGTCTTGCTGCCATCGAGTCTCCCAGGGGGTGCGACCTCCGGCATACTGTTGTGTCCACTTGTCGTATAACTCATCTACCACGAGAATACCATATTCGTCGCAAAGGTCAAGAAATGATTCGCTATAGGGATTGTGGGAGGAACGTATATGGTTGAAGCCAAAATCTTTCAGCATCTTTATTCGCTTCTCCATAGCTGCAGGGTACGCAGCAGCTCCAAGTGCACCGAGAGTATGGTGGTTGGCAATACCCTTCAGGAGTACTTTCTGGCCATTGAGTTTCATGCCAAATTCCGGCGAGAACTCGACACTCCGTATCCCAAAGCGTTCGGTAGTTGTGTCTGCAATGCTTCCGTCCGGTCGGTAGAGAGTGGCCTTGAGGGTATAGAGATATGGATTCTCTGTATCCCAAAGGGTGACATTCTCAAGTGTGATGCTGTCGAGTGGGAACTCCCTTACATGTTGGCGAGGATGTTTCCAATGTTTTCGGGTGTTGGAGTAGACGGTATTGCCCTCTTTGTCGAAAATCTCTATGCCGACTGATATACTATCGGTCTTGATGTAATTTGCAAGTTCACCTCCAACAAGAATAGTAGACTTCTTCGGATTCGCATCAGGAGTAGTGATATATAGTGAATTGCGGGTGAAATATTGTTTCGGATCGCCGATCTTCAGATTCACATCGCGGTATAGGCCTCCTCCGGTGTACCAACGGGAATTCTCCGGGTTGCCTGTGTCTGCTTTCACTGCGATTACATTGGGCTCGCCATATTTCAGTTTCTTTGATATATCCGATTCAAAACCGAGGTAACCGTAATCTGTCCCCCCGATTCGTTCTCCATTAAGATAGACATCGCCTACGAGCATTATCCCCTCGAAGTCGATAAGCACTCTTTTTCCTTCCCAAGAAGGATCGGGTGTGAAGGTCTTGCGATACCATCCTTCACCCATCTCCTTGAAGCCCCTCGAGCTGAGTTTGCTGGCAATATTGGCCATGAGATTGGATTTGTCGCCGGTATCGCCTGCTTCCGGCTCCACCCATGGCTGACTTATTTGATAATCGTGAGGCAGATTAACCGTCTGCCATCCGGACTCATCGAATACTATCGCTTCGGCGCCATGCTTCTGACCGGGTGCGAACTTCCAATCGAAATTGAAGTTGATGGTCTCTTGGGCTGAGATGCCCATGGCAAGGCAAGCCAGCATACTTGCTGAGAAAATATATTTCTTATTATGCATAGTGTGTCAATCAGTATATTTCAAAGCCTTGATATATTTCGACCAGTCATTGTAGTTTGTAAAACCATTTTTCTCCCGGTCACCGCAAGCGATCACCCTGTAACGAATCGTTCCATCCTTATCTGGACGTACTTTCACTAGATAGTTTAGATCACTTTCTTCAGTCGAGACTACATTGGATGGATCTACTATGATACCAAGTCCTACCTGCTCTACAATCTCAGGATGTTTCTTGTCTGGCACATTGCTTCCCCATGAGGCTGCTCTGCCGTCGGAATTGATGAATCCTTGGTTGTCGTTTTCAAGTTTCTGAATTCCGGTGCAGAAGATTTCGTTGGGGAGATATCCGTCGAGCTTTACTTCTACGAAAAGATCTCGGCTGTTTGGGAGCACAGAATAGGTCTGAGTCATCTGGATTGGATGACCATTGTAGATCCAGTCCTTGTCGATGACTTGAATAGTGTGGTCGTCTATCACACGTTGTGTGCGTGATGCTACGCTGTCTATTGTCTGAGGTTCCCCATTCTGTAATCCTCGGAATGAGCCTGCAGCTATCGACTTTCCTGCCCAAAGTACGTCTATTCCGTATCCTTCATTCAGTTGTTCGGGAGTTGTATAGAACCCTGTCACGTCGAGTTCGATTTGAGGAGTCTGCTTGACGTATAGGTCGAGGCTCTGGCGATTGTCCATATATACTCTGTAGGCAACCCACGGATTTTCGATTACAGCGCCATGGCCATAGATGGCGTCATACATGTAGCGTGTGTTGGCATCGCCAGGGAATGTAATGCTTTCGATTCGTGGATGGGTCTTTTTCTCGTCGCGGAGTTTGATGTATGCATCAGTCTGGGCAGATGCTGACAACGCGATTGCAGCGACAGATACTGATAGAAGGAATTTTTTCATGATTTATCTGATATTAAATAATAAACAACTTTTTTAGCAGGCTGAAAAACCTACTTCCCTATTATGCAGCAATGTTGGAAGTCTGCATTTCATGATTAGTGGCGGATTTCGATTGCTTTGCCATCTTTATCCAGGCTGAAGAGAGGCATGGTGGCTTCTGGATCCACATCGTAGTAGTGCACTGCACTGTCATTTACGTAGGGATGATTGTTCTTAAGCATGCGGTAGACCTCGGCGCCAGCCCAGATGGCGGGGCCATACCCGTGGGCTGCCTTTACGCTTACAGGCCGGTATGCATAATATGCAGGGTCGAATCCCATACCGGTGCCTACACACACTCCTTCCACTTCACCTTTTGTATTTATTTTAGTAGATACTGCTTCCCAAGCGAGCTGGGCCACCGGGCCGAAAGTCGTGGCCTCAAGCCATCCTTCATTGACACCGTGGGCGAGGGCATATGCGAAAATAGCAGTTGCAGACGTCTCCTCGTAAGTCTCCGGTCGGTCAAGAAGCTGATGCCAGAAACCGTCGATTCCCTGGAGCTCAGCGAGACCGGCCGCATGCTTACGGTAGATGTTGAGAATTTCTGAACGTTTTGGATGGGTTTCAGGAAGATAGTCAAGAAGTTGGCAAAGTGTCAAGATGGCCCATCCGTTTGCCCGCCCCCATGCCATAGAAGGTTGATGCTCGGCATCTTCGAGATATCCATGTCGGAAAATCTGCTTGTCTGGCATCCACATCCGTTTAAAGAAACCAGATGCTATTCGGGCTGCTTCGTCGAGTTGTTCGGGATGGTCTTTGTATTGACTTCTGACTGCCATTGATGGCAGAGCCATGAACATATCATCAAGCCATATAGCATTATAATGAGGACGATTGCGGGCAATTGTGCCGTCGGAGAGATGCACTGGGGTTTGCTCCACTACTGCCCAATATTGTTCGATGTAGGGAGAAATCTTAAGTGTTGTGTCTGCCATGGCTGCTCTCATCCAAGCCCCTGCCATAGCTCCTGCATCGTCAAGTGTGCGAGGGTCTTTCACTTGGCGCAGTTGTCCATCATCCGACACGTCGCCGGCTTTATCAGCTTCTTCGGCAAGGAAGCGGATGCGGTCGCTGACATAGTCAGCATATTTCTTATCCCCCGTTATCTTGGCTGCGTCCAGAAGGGCATCGTACATTACAGCCCATTCATAGCTGGTCAGTCTGTAGGTGCCCTGGTTCACTTTGCCATCAGTCATCTTTGCCGGTGTCACACTTTCTATATAGTTAAACACTCGGTCGATGTCGGACTTCACTGAGTCTGGATTTAATTGTCCATAAGGAGTTTTATAGTCAGGTTGCAGGAGGTGGAGAGGAGTAGTTGAGTCATTGATCTCCTGCTCGGCAGTCTTGGTTTCGCTTTTGCCGCAGGCGGCGAGAGCAAGAAGGATTAAAATTGCTAAATTCTTATTTTTCATAAGTAGATATTGTGATTTTGACTTCTGCCATCACGCAGTATGGAAGACTAATCAGTATAAAAGATTAAATGAAATGGATTTTGATCATTTTATTAGGGTGCCCCGGAATTTACGTCCTTTCAGGTCAGGACCGAAATAAAATCCTGGCTCGGCTGGCTGATTGTAAGCTACATTTTGGTTGGCAACACTGACTCTATAAACCGGATCTTCCATGAAGGTATGGAAACGATAGTCTGTGGGATAATCTGTGACGTAAATCCTTAGTGATTTATTGTCGGGAGTTCGGGCTATTACTTCCTCCCTCCAGTCACCGAGGATATCACCTTGCAGACAGGGATTTGCTTTGGTCCAGTTGTTTGATGCTGCTCCATCCAATTCCTTTATAATATCTACATCTCCATTCTCCCAATTGTATTTCTTTATGTAAAGAGACTTTGTATTTCCATCAAGGAGTTCCGTAAGAAGGTCGCCGTCCCAAAGCAAACAGAAGTTGACAGGAATTCTGGCATGGGTCTCGTCCATAAAATCATTTTGAGGAACGATCAGTTCTCCATCAAACGAGCGCAGTCCTCCACTGCTTGGCGACCAGAGTTCAACTCCTTCATGGTTGGGATCAATATCTCCGGCCATACAGCGCCCTATGTCCTTATTGCTCGGATACCGCAAGATTACTTCTCCCGTAGCTGCATCACGCAGTGAGGTGCCGTCTTTCTTATTTTCATGGCATCCCCATACATAATATTTCATATTGTTGACATCAGACAGCAGATGGATTGCGTCGCCATGATACATACCGGTTGAGTAGAGGCCTGTACCGTCATGGTCCACAGTCATCTGGCCGTATATGATCTCGTCGCAACCGTCGCCATCAACATCTGCTATGCGCAGGTTGTGGTTGCCTTGTCCGCCATAGGCTTCGTTGCCCGGAGTCGTGGAGTCGAATAGCCAGCGGAGTTTAAGTTCTTTACCATCCCAGTCATAGGCTGCCAGCGCCGTCTTGGCATAGTAGCCCCTGCACATCACTACCGATGGGTGCTCTCCATCAAGATATGCAATGGCTGCGAGATAACGTTCACTTCGGTTGGCATAGCCGTCGCCCCAGTCTTTCAACTCGCCCCGGGTTGGATTATAGTCAACTGTGCACATAGCTTCTCCAGTCTTTCCGTTGAATACTGTGAGATATTCCGGGCCAGCGATGACACGCCCTTTCATGTTGCGCCAGTCTGATTTGTGGCTTCCGATGAGTCGGTTTGTGCCGTCAATAGTTCCGTCTGCCGTCTTGCAGACCACTTCGGCACAGCCGTCGCCATTTAGGTCATAGACCATAAATTGGATATAGTGCGCTCCGGAGCGGATATTGTCCCCGAGGTTGATGCGCCATAGTTTGGTCCCGTCGAGTTTATAGCAGTCGAGATATGTAGGGCCGGTAAATCCGTCGTGTGCGTTGTCGTGTGAGTTTGTAGGATCCCATTTCAAAATAATCTCATATTCTCCGTCACCGTCTATATCTCCTATAGATGCATCGTTGGCATTGTAGAAATACTCTTTTCCCCAGATGTCAACTCCAAGTTCAGGGGTCTCCAGGGCAATTTCAAGGTATCCGTATGGAGCATTGGCAGGGAGGGTATAAGAGCCGGTCAGATTTCCATTGGTAGGACGCACTTCATAAGTCGCAGCATCGTTCCCTTTGTAGTTATCGGAGAAGTATGTGGCATTTGATATAGGGGCTTTGTTGATTTTTTTCCCATTGCGGTATATGTCGAAAGCCTGCGATTCAGGATCTTGCGATAGGTAGCGCCATGAGATATTGACTTTTTCAGGATTCTCCCTCACTGCCACTACACCACGGCCAAGGCTTTCCATCTTAAGTTTGGAGAAGTCATAGCGGGCTTGAGCAGAAGCTATTGTCGGATTTATGCCGGTCAAAGCAGCGAGCAGCAGCATCCTGATAAATTTTTTCTTCATCGTTGTCTGAATAGAGGGTTAGTTTATAGGTTGTGTTAGGTAAGTAAGGCGGACTAAGTCCATAAGAATTTTCAAAGATATAAAAAAAAATTCTAATGCGCAAATCAATGTCAAGGCATTTTCTGTTAGAGTGTAATTTATTTTGTTTTGAAAATAAATAGTTGTCTGAATTGGATTTTTTTTATTAAATTTGCATTTTGAATAAATCTTTATAATATAAATAGAACGCTTATGAATAGGATTTTTACTGCTTTTGCGGCGGTTGCCGTGTCGGGGTTTTCCATGCATGCCACTTCCGTAGCATATGCTCCGCAAGTGCGGATGGAAGCTCCTCTTGTGGGCAATGAAGTTATCTACGATCAGCCTGATGGTGAACTGTACTGGCTTGATCGCACTTGTGATGGTTTTGTGACGACTGCTTTTGAAGCAACACATAGTACAATTCGTGGTTCTATAGTTCAAAGAGTAGATGGTGATGACGGATATGTCTATCTCAGTCATATGGCTTCTGAGTATCCTGTCAATACATGGACACGTTTCCAGCGAGAGGGTAATACTCTTGTGATGGAAGGGGTTCAGGCCATCTATGAGGAATATGATGAAGACTACGACGAGGACTTGATGGTATATCTCGCTCCTATGGAGGTGGTGATAAATGAGAATAATGTCGGAACATTTGTTGTTCCTGAAGATTGCCGCTATGTTCTCAATATTGAAGAAGACGGCTCTTTGACGGCTGCTGATCCAAAGATGCTCCTCGGAGTATGTGTGCATACTTTAGATGACGAGGTTGAAGGCAACGACGTATGGCTATGGAAAGGTTTTGGTGACCGTGATATCAAAATGGTACCGGCTACTGGGGAACCCGTTTCAATTCCAGAAGGTATTGAAGTTGCTAATTGGGTTATGAACGATGGCTATAAAGACTTCTTTGTTCAAGTAGCAATTGATGGCGATGATTTTTATGTAGATGGCGTCAATCGCTCGCTGGCAGATTCTTGGATCAAGGGTAAGATTTCAGATGGAAAAGTAATCTTCCCCTCCGGGCAATATCTGGGAGCAGATATGGAGATATACTATTACAGTTATTTCTGTGGAGCCGATTTCTCCGATGAGATTGACGATAACGGTGATATAATACGAGTGGCTTCTTTAGCAGACAGCGCAGTTTTTGCCTATGATGAGGAAAAGGGCAGCCTGACACTTGAAAGGGGATATGTGATCAATTCTACATCCAACCTACTGTTCCCCCTATATTTCTATGAGGATGTGACGATTGGTCTCCAGCATCGCGATCCGCAAGCTTCCCCGGCTGCTCCATACGACTTATTTTATGACGAAAGTGAGTGGGATGCAAGTGTTTGGTTCCAGCTCCCTAATACTGATGTTAACGGCGAGTTACTGTTGGTTGAGAATCTATATTATGAAATCTACATAAATGGCGAACTTCAGTATTTCGATATTCCTGATGAAGAATGGAATGTTGAGAATACTTCCCGTATCCCTTATATGTATGATGACTGGTATGATTTTTGGGTAGATGCCGATGACCCAAGAGACCACACTGTGTATCTTTACTATGATGGTGAAGTGACAAGCATTGGCATTCGCAGCATTTATGTCAATGAAGTTGGCGAAGATATATATAGCGAGATGGGCTATTGGGGTGATGTCGTCGGAGTAAATGCTACTAATGCCGACAAGATTCCGGTATCTGTAAAATGGTATGACCTTCAGGGCCGTGAGATGAAAGACCATGGTCATGGCATGTCGGTAAAAGTCTCAGTATATAGCGATGGATCTACAACGTGTGAAAAAGTAGTAGGAAAATAAGTAAAAATTTTCATTCTGAAATGGGCCGGATTCTTTGGAATTCGGCCCTTCTTTTAGTTCTAATTTTAGTTCTAATGATATCATCTATCTCAATAACCTTATAACCTTCGACTTTCGTTTGTGCAAGTTGTGTCAAAATAAATTTCATAATAAGGAGAATATTTTTCGGAGTTATTGATTTTTTATGTAATTTTGTAATTGAAGTTTAAACAACTTCGTTCAATATATTTCGCTTGAATCATGGAATGGCTACAGGAAATACTTACGAATCATACCGCCCTGCAGGCGGTAATAGTGATTTCCATCATAATTGCAATAGGCCTTGGATTAGGAAAACTGCGGGTGATGGGAGTCAGTTTAGGTGTGACTTTCGTCTTCTTTATTGGTATTCTTGCAGGCCATATCGGGCTTTCTATTGATCCTCAGATGCTCGAATTTGCTCAGAGTTTTGGCCTTGCACTTTTTGTCTATGAGCTTGGACTTAAGGTTGGTCCCGGTTTTTTCAGTTCTTTCCGTAAGGGAGGAGTAAAATTGAATTTGCTGTGTCTTGCTGTTATTATGGTCGGAACAATTATGGCTGTCGGTATTGCCTATGGATGCGGAGTGGAGATGTCGGATATGGTAGGCATTCTTAGCGGGGCCACAACCAATACCCCTGCTTTGGGTGCAGCTCAGCAGACATTGCAGCAGATGGGGCTGCCTGTGGAAGGGGCTGCTTTGAGTTGTGCTGTTACTTACCCTCTTGGTGTAGTAGGAGTTATTATTGCCATCGCTATAGTCAAAAAGATTTGGACAAGGCCATCAGACCTCATAGAGCATTCTCATGAGGATCCTAATCATACCTACGTAGGGGAATTTGGAATTAGCAATCCCGGCATATTTGGCAAGACGGTTAAGGAAGTTGCAGAGCTGACTCCAATAAAATTTGTAATATCCAGAATATGGAGAGATGGAAAGGTAAGTATTCCTAATTCTGAGACGGTGCTTGCAAAGGGTGATCGTCTGCTATTGGTAAGCGGTAATGGAATGGCTCCAAAACTGACTATGCTCTTTGGTGAGCAGGAAGCCAATGACTGGAACAAAGAGGATATCGATTGGAATGCGATTGACTCTACTCTCATTTCTTGCCATCTTGTGGTGTCACGACCGGAAATCAACGGCAAGAAACTTGGATCATTGAAACTACGCAACAGCTATGGTATCAACATTACGCGTGTAGTGCGTGCTGGTGTGAAGCTGCTTGCATCTCCCAATCTAACTCTTCAGCTTGGCGATCGCCTGACCGTAGTCGGGGAGAGAGTTGCCGTCGACGCGGTAGCTAAAGTGCTCGGAAACGTCAAGACCGACCTGAAGGAGCCAAACTTGGCGGCAATCTTTATAGGATTGTTGCTCGGTCTGCTTGTAGGATCAATTCCGATTGTTATTCCCGGCATGTCATCTCCTATAAAGCTTGGTCTTGCAGGTGGTCCAATAATAGTAGGTATTCTTATAGGTAGGTTTGGACCTCAATTGCATATTGTCACCTATACGACTCGGTCTGCCAATCTTATGCTTAGAGGAATAGGACTATCGCTTTTTCTTGCATGTCTTGGTCTGAGTGCTGGAGCAGGATTTGTCGACACTATAATGCGTGCCGATGGACTTGAGTGGATTGGACTTGGGTTTCTTATTACTGTTGTACCTTCCATTTTAATGAGTATCCTTGCTATGCGTGTGTGGCATCTTGACTTTGCCTCCACTTGTGGTATGATATGTGGTGCTATGGCTAATCCTATGGCTCTTACATATTCAAGTGAGCAGGTAAAGGGCAATGACTCCCCGGCAGAAGCATATGCTACGGTGTATCCGCTGACCATGTTCACGCGTGTAGTTATAGCCCAGATTCTGATACTTTGTTGCATGTAGGTTACATTTTTATTAAGTGTAAACATTTTATAGTATTGGCGCATTCTAAGTGTAGAAGTAATCATTAAATATCCACTTGAATCTTTAATACTATGAAAAACCTTATGTTTATCCTTGCAGTTCTTTTTGGATTCATGACTGCATCAGCCAGAGATAAATATTCACACGATGTAGATATCCTTCCGGAGGCTGCCAAGACTGTCTTAAGTCAGAATTTCAAGTCAGATGTGAGTCACATCAAGATTGGTAAGGAATTCGGCAAAATTCGTAAATATGAGGTAATACTTACCGATGGATCAGAGATCTCATTCGATAAACATGGTAACTGGAAAGACATAGAAGTCGGAAGATTGAAATCCGTACCGTCTGGCTTGATTCCATCACCGATATCTAAATTTATCAAGTCCAATCAAGAAAAAGCTAAAGTGACAGGGATTGAGAAAAAAGCTTATGGATATGAAGTGGAACTTTCCAACGGAGTTGATGTCCGGTTTAGCGAGAAAGGGAAGTTTCTAAGATATGACGATTGAAAATCATCTTTGGTTTTTATTATAGCCTGTCTGTTTTTCATTCAGACAGGCTTTTTTTTAAGTAGCTCGCAGCTATCATATCAAGACCTTTGCAGATGCTTGGTTAATATATGTCGTTTAATTTTTGTGAGCTACTTAGTTGTTTTAACTTATATTTTATTAAGATTTCGTCAGGTTTTTGAGTGGATTTTTCTTCATGAAGAGGGAGTGATGCTATAAAACCCTGCAGGTAAGAAAAATGTTATAATTACGACAACGATTCCATTAATCAAAGTCGTCATAATTCTTGGTATGGCGATGATAAAAATATCTCTAACATATGTGGTTTGTAGAAGCCTTAAGGCACACTCCGGCATTGGCCGTGTTTCTTACGATAGGATTGGGATTCTGGTTAGGGAAACTTAAATTCAAGGGAATAGCTCTAGGTACAGTGACAGCAGTGCTCATAGTAGGAGTACTCGTTGGGCAACTTGACATTCCCGTAGGTGGACCGCTTAAGACCGTTTCGTTCCTATTATTTCTCTTTTGTATCGGCTATAGTGTTGGCCCGCAGTTCTTCAAGTCTCTTAAAGGGGAGGGTTTGAAGGAGGTTTTGTTTGCCGTAGTGGTTTGCACTCTAATTCTCGGGGTCTCCATAGGGGTGGCTTTTCTTTTCAGACTTAATCCCGGGCAGGCCGTCGGCATGATGGCCGGAGCCTCTACTGCATCGCCGGTGGTAGGAGCAGGTGAGGACACAGTCAACTCTCTTGGAGGCTCTCCGGAAGCTATTAAGGGTATGGTAGATGCTATTCCGGTATGCTATGCTATGACTTACGTGTTTGGAACTTTAGGTGCAGTATGGCTTCTTGGGTATGTTGGTCCCGCTCTTATGGGAGGTCTAGACAAAGTGAAGTCAATGACTCATGAGCTCGAAAAAACATTAAGTCCTGTGGCTGCTGGAAGTGATCCTGCGAGTTTCAATGCATGTAGGCCCATAGCATTTCGTGCGTTCAAAGCTGTTGGCAGCTGGATGTCGGAATCACGCAGTGTCAACGCACTTGAATCTGAGTTTCAGAAGCAGGGCAAACGTATTACAGTAGAGCGTATCAAACGAGGCAAAGACGGAGAAGTGATAAACACGTTGGATGCTGCTACTATGATCAATCCGGGAGATACGGTAGCTCTTGCAGGACGCCGGGAGATGATAGTGGGTGATAACAGTTGGCTTGGGCCTGAAGTGCCGGGTGTGGATTTGCTGTCATTCCCCGTTGAGGATGTGGATGTGACGGTAGCATCTAAATTTAAGGAAATATCCGTACATGATTTGATGGAGAAGCCATGGATGGAAGGAGTAGATATAAAGAAGATCGTCAGAAATGAGGTTGCTCTAAATCCACTCGGAGGCACCACAATCCGCCACGGTGATGTTGTGGAACTGGTCGGTGTCAAAAAATATCTTGATCGCGCTTCGAAGGAAATAGGCTACGCTGATCCTCGCACTTTGTCGACAGATTTTGTATTCATTGGGCTTGGTATCCTTCTGGGAGGCTTGCTCGGGGCGATTGCAGTAAAGATAGGTGCAGTCTCCATCAGTCTTGGCGCTAGTGGGGGAGCGCTGATAGTAGGTCTTGTGATGGGATGGCTTAGGGCAAAGAGGCCGGTGGTAGGGGCAATTCCGAAAGCGTCCCTATGGGTTTTTAATAATCTGGGCCTTAATATGTATATTGCAGTTATAGGAATAGCATCCGGTCCTTCCTTCATAAGTGCGTTTACTGAAGTTGGCCCTAAGATTTTCATTGCCGGTCTTATAGTCACACTCGTCCCTTTGTTCTTATCAATCATTATAGGACACAAACTTTTCAAATTTCATCCTGCGGTGACGCTTGGATGCTGTGCAGGTGCACGTAAGACCACCGCTGGCCTTGGAGCCGTACAGGAGCGTCTTGGCAGTACTGTCCCCGCATTGGGATACACGATTACTTATGCCGTATCCAATACATTGCTTATTATTTTCGGCATAGTCCTTGTTTTGGTCACATCAATGTAGTAAGACCGGGTATATAAGCAAATCCCGCTGATGCAGTAATTGCTTCAGCGGGATTATAATTTTAGGTGGGTGTTGCTTCGGATAGTATCAACCCTTTGATACAGCTTCCTTGAAGACGGGTGCCGGCTTGAAAGCGGGGATATTGTGGGCCGGAATGATAACTGCGGTGTTCTTTGTGATGTTGCGCGCAGTCTTTTCTGCTCTCTCCTTGATGATGAAAGAGCCGAAGCCACGAAGATATACGTTTTCACCGTGAGCAAGGCTGTCCTTTACTACAGTCATGAACTGCTCGATGACTTCTATTGTAGTCGCTTTGTCGATGCCAGTCTTCTTGGCAATTTCGTTTGCTATTTCTGCTTTTGTCATATCTCTTAGATGTGTATATTGTTTTCAGACTGCAAAATTAGTGAAAATTTTCACTCCGTCAAATATTGAGTTATATAATTTTTATTCACAAGGGCATTTTTTTGTTGTTTTTCCCAATATCATCTATAAATTTCGGTTTTTTCTGGTGTCAAGTATGTCTTTGGGGGGGAATGCAACATAGAATGAGAGCTTTCCTGTTTGGGGAAAGCTCTCATCTTTTTATTGTCATTTTTATTGTCAACGGTCTGCTCCCAACTTTGTTTATCGCAATACCATCAAGGTATTTCTATATATAGTCGTCAAAAGATTCGGGATAGAATCCGTTAGTTAGAGCCTTGAGGCGAGCGGATTCGACGTCGATCCGTTCACATTTCGTACATTAGTTGACATGTTCCGTCATTTTGTAACCTCCGAGACTTCCATTCTGAGCAGCAGCTTTGGCGTACTGAGCAGCCTTGACTGCATCTGCCTTTGTCCCCTTGCCGTCTTTATACATATAGGCGAGTCTTGAATTGACTAAAGCCAGTACAGTGCGTGGTAGTTTGCCATTAAGAGCAATTGGCTCATAGTAGCGCAGTGCTTGCGCATAGTTCTGGTTTAAATAGTCTCCGTTAAAATTCATGCTTCCAAGATAAAATCGAGCCCAGTCGTCGCCGTTTTCTGCAGCTTTCTCTTTCACTTTAAGTCCGGGCAGGAATCCATCCTTATATACTGGTTCGTTCTTCATATTCTGCATGCTGTTTACTGTTGAGATCCAGTATAGAGCAAGTTCTCCATCTTCAGCCGCTTCTCCTTCACCGAAGCTTTCGCCATTCAATGTGCGTCCGAGGGTGGCGCGGGCCGTATCGTCGCCAAGGTCTCCTGCAATATATAGCCAGAAGAATGCTTCCGGATAGTTAATTGGGCCGCCACCGCTGGCGCGGAGGTTATGACCGTACAAGCTTGCACCACGAGGATAGCCCTGCAAAGCAGCCTTGTGGAAATACTCTCTCGCCTTGGGAATATCTGTTTTCACTCCTTTGCCTTGGAGATACATGCCTCCTAAGGCTGTACTGCCGATTCCTGAGTCTATTGGATTGCATTTGTCGAAATATGCTTTTGCCTTTTTGAAATCATTATGGTTGTAGTAGTATGCACCAAGGTAGATGTTTGCATCCTTATCGCCAGCATTGGCGGCTGTTTGGAGTAACCTGACTCCTTCTGTTGCTTCATTGCTGAATTGGGGAGTCAGTGCATAGAGCGCACCGAGTTCGGTGAGGCCCTTAAGATTGTTTTCAGAAGCAACGGTCTTTAAAAGTCTTTCGGCTACCTCCGGACTTCCTGTTTTATGATAGAGCGCGAGGTTGACTACATTGTCAGCTGAGATTTTGCCAGTGGAGTAAAGGCTTGTGATCGACTTCACGATTGAGTCTTGTTTTTGCTGACTCATTTTGAAAGGTTCAGACTGTTTTGCAGTAGTGGATTGATGAGTCTTTGCATGGTTGCGCAACAGAGTCATTATGCTTTCCTTGATATCGGCATGAACAGCCATCGACGTGAAGATGAGACTGAGAAGAATGAGTGTTTTTTTCATAGTATAGTGGAATTGATGATTAGTATATGCAACGAAACAAACATCATGTTCCAAAAGTTCACCTATTAGTCGCCTTTTCTTATAGAATCACTCTATTATTAGAAGCCGAAAAAAGTATAATAACAAAATATAATCTGATTCTGAGTATTGTAAGTCCTATATCGGTAAAATTGATACAGAGTGCGATGTATTTGATACGCCCACCGGGAGTTTTGACAGTAATTTTGCATTATAAAAATAATAGAGTTATGACAAGCAAGATATTGATTTCCTCTGATGTCTGCAAAGATGAGGTGGTGCGTTATTATTAGGCATATGGTCATGGAAAAATTCAATGGTATGAAGCGGGTTCTTGCAGCGGCATTTGGTGTCATGGTGTCTGTAGCTTCAATGGCACAAGGCAATGATGTAAAAGCGGTCGATGTTCATTCGCATCTCATGACCAAACCATATCTTGAATGTGTTGAGCGTAATGGAGCTCTTATGGAAGATGGCTTCCCACTTCCTGCATGGAGTGAAGACGGGCACCTTGCATTTATGGATTCACTGGGCATAGCTACGTCCGTTCTCACGCTCTCTTCTCCATACCCATATTTCGGGGATATCAAGGAGACGAAGGATGTGATTCGTTCGGTAAATGAGGAAGGTGTGGCTGTGAAACTCCGACACCCTGGGCGCTTCATGTATTGTGCATCCGTGCCGTTGCCTGATGTGGATGCTGCCATTCAGGAAACCATATATGCACTTGACACACTGAAAGCCGACGGAATAAAGCTCCCTACAAACAGCAGGGGGCTTTACTTGGGTGATCCTGCTCTCGACCCTCTGATGAAGGAGCTTAACGATCGCAAGGCAGTCGTGATAATCCATCCGCATCGCCCAGAGTCACTCCCTGACAGTGTGTTCACTTCAGGTCCGATATTCGTTTACGAGTATCCGGTCGAGACAACCCGGGCAGTTCTGAATATGGTGGCGCACAACATAATGATACGTTATCCAGACATCAAGTTTGTTGTGCCGCACGCAGGTTCCTTCCTCCCTACGGCGGTTGCTCGATTGAAAAACGGTTACCCACTGATGTCAGCGATGGGTGTGATCGAAAAGCCTTTCGATATTGACGCGAACCTGAGCAACCTTTACTACGACGTTGCCGGCGGTCCCACTCCTGAAATTCTTGACCTCTTATTGACGATCACCGATCCGACGCATATTCTGTATGGCTCTGACTATAGCTTCGTTCCCGCAAAAGCGTTGCAGAAAGTCTATGAAAATCTGATTACATCAATAGATGACAATGAGCGGCTTTCTCCCTATAAGGAGCAAATATTGAGTGGCAACGCTTTAGCTCTTTTCGGAATTGAAGATAATCACTCCAACCTGTCAGACCCAGAGCCCCAATGCTTGAAACTGCCGATGGCTGAAGACGGGATTGTCAGATTGTCGCGGATTGAGGTCTATCCACAGTATCTGGATGAATACATGAAGCTGGCAACCGAAGTTGGTGCTACGTCACTTCGTACTGAGCCCGGTGTCTTGACCATGTATGCCGTTGCAGACAAGAACGATCCTTGTCTCATCACCATCTTGGAGACATATGCAAGTCAGGATGCCTATAAATCGCACATCGCCTCTCAACATTTTCAGAAATACAAGCAAGGCACTCTCCACATGGTGAAGTCGCTTGAACTGTGCGACCAAAACCCACTGAACCCCGACAGTAAAATAATTAACAAGATTAAATAATTCATCTTTCGAAGCGAAAGTTGAAGGGTATGGGGTTATAAGTTCATTTAAACTTAAAAGAAACAATATATGAAATATACAAAATTAGGGAACTCAGACCTTAAGGTTTCCCGTATCTGCTTAGGCTGCATGGGATTCGGTGATCCGACCAACGGGCAGCACTCATGGACAATCGGAGAACCGGAAACACGCAATATTATTAAAGCCGCTCTCGAAGGTGGTATCAATTTCTTCGACACTGCCATAGGTTATCAGAACGGCACCAGTGAGCAGTATGTAGGACGTGCTTTGCGCGACT
>CAYSMP010000003.1:0-67176 GCA_964432215.1 uncultured Sangeribacter sp. | reverse complement strand
TTTTCCGCGCCTTCGATTTCTTTCAATCTTCCTATCATATAAGGAAGATAGGGGAGTATGTCATAGCCTTTCCGATTCATGAATTCCTCAGGAAGAACAGGACTCCACGTTTGTCCTCCGGCTTCATAGCTATCTATTTCAATATGTGTAAATGTATTGCCTATGTGGTGACCGGCTGTCTCTATTACCATTGAGGGATAACCTTCCCAAAAAGCCTTTACAGCTTTGCGGTTTAGTTTATCACATTCAAGTCCTCTACCGGTTTCGGGTGCCTGTGCTTCATTGGTCTTTCCATTTGTAGTCTGTCCAATGCGTAAAATGCACGTGTTGTCAGGCAATGTGGTACTTTTGGGCAGTTGCAGTTCATTTTTGCTTGAATCGAAGTATTCTGTAAGATTGATGATCTGGCCAAGAGATGCGACAGAATCAGATGGAATAGCCATCACAGCTACATCCTCATAATAATTCCATTGAGGGTCCACTTCTGGATTTGGAAGGAGAATCTTTCTCTTACCTTTATGATGTGAATTATATGGAGTCTCCGAGTAGACCAACTTTTGCATTGACTGTTTAGGTTTGACGGAAGGGTATGCACTTGAAGACCATCCGGGACAGTTGTGAGTTCCGAATGTAAGTCCGAGACGTTCGCATTCATCAAGAGTCCATCGTAGCAAATCTTTCCAGTTTTCGCTTCCTATAGCATTGTCCGGATTGCCGATTCGCATTTGTTGTGGACCGCCAATCTGGAAGTTCTGAACTCCGGCGAGTCCCGCCTCCTTGAAAGCCTTCAGATCGCGAGTAATTCCTTCTTTGGTGACAAGTCCATCCATCCATTGCCATATGATGAGTGGCTTATGTTGCTCTTGCGGGTTGCTAAAAGTAGCATCAACAATGTTTATGTCCGCAAATAGTGGAATGGAAGTCGTCAATGTTAGGGCAGCTATAATGTTTCTATGAAGGTTCATATCGATGTTGGACTATGATTTATTATCATGCAAATTTAAGCAAAATTACTCAAATTCCAAAATCCTAATCTCCAATTTATTCTTTCCATCGGCGTATCAAATACCTCGCACTCTGCATCAATTTTTTTGATATAGAAATTACATTGCTTAGAATCAGATTTTTTTGTAAATTTGCATTATGAATAAAATACTCAAGGTCCATTCACCCGGCGATTACAGTGCCTATCTTGGTCAGACCACCCGTCACAAATTGGTGAGCGTCATAGATTATGAGGCAGCCTCACCCATTCGCCATAGTCTGAACAATTATGGAGTTTATGGTATATTCCTAAGAGATGACGCATCCATCGACTTGCAATATGGTTGTGGTAAATATGACTACAAAGAATCGACTTTGCTGTGCGTGTCTCCTGGACAGATAGGAGGAAAAGAGGATAACGGGGAGACTGTATCAATTTCCGGCTGGGCGCTGCTTTTCCATCCCGACATTCTACACGGCACACGCCTTGAAAAGATGATACGTGATTTCTCTTTCTTTGATTACCGTGTCAACGAGGCTCTACACATGAGCAAGGAGGAGCGAGAGATTATTGTTTCGTTGATGAAGGCGATCCAGCGTGAAATTGATGAGGAGCATGACGGTGAACAGGATGAGATTATCGTGGGATATATAAATGTATTGTTGAAATACTGCAAAAGATTCTTCAACCGCCAGTTTATCACGAGAAAGCACGAAAATTCAGATGTTCTTGCCCGTTTTGAGGAAACATTGGCAGACTATTTTGCCAACGGACTTCAGCTAAAGCTCGGCATTCCAACAATTCAGTACCTGGCAGACAGCTTGTGTATGTCGCCTAACTATCTCGGTGACTTGATCAAGCGTACAACAGGAGAGACGGCAGGAAATCATATCAGGAATTTCCTCGTGATACAAGCCAAAAACGGATTTGCTGCAGGAAAGACAATCTCCGAAGTAGCTTATGATATAGGATTGGAATATCCCCAGCATCTGAGCCGGATGTTCAAAAAACAGACAGGGATAACACCATCGGAATACATTAGACAGTTAAAGGATAAATAAAATACAAGCGCAGAATCGAATGAAACATCTGCTTTTTTTCTCAAACTGATGTCATAAAATTCTAAATTTTCAACATAAGAATTTGTAATGATAAAAGCGTGATTGTTGTCAAGACAATCACGCTTTTATCATTAATTTTAGGGAAACTATAACGTCTCTATTCTCTGATAATCTTACCGGTGCTGAGTATATTACCATCGTTATCCATCACCACAACAGGATTGACTCCGCTAGCAAGGCGATAAGCAGGTATGGATATTTTGTTTTCTCCTTTAGTGCATTCTTGCTTTATCAGCAGCACTCCGTGTGTACTGAACACCTTGACAATCATATTGGATGAGACGTCCACCGGAAGTGTTAGTGTTACAGTCTCATCTGACTTAACTGGATTTGGATTAGCTGTCAATCTTGATTCATCTGCAGCGATAGTCATCACAGCGTTGTTTCCCTTGTTGATCGCATATAGGGCTCCAACAGTCCTATGATCTGTCCCTTCATCATATTCCGCATAAAAAAACATCTTTCCATTATGCTCATATAGCTGTTTTGCCGGAGCTGGAATTTCTCCAAGAAATTCTCCCTTCTCATTATAAATCCATCGAGAATCGTCATCTCCTCTAAATACAACTTCATAAAGATCATCGTCATTGAAAAGATGTTGAGTTACAAGTATATCCTCAATATATTGCCCCCCTTGGCCTATAAATTTAAGAGGATAGCAATAATCGTGATCTTCAGGAGCCTTCACTGAGAAAGAATATACTTTTTCTACATTCTCTGAAAGAAGGATGATTTCATAGACATAGGGATTTCCGCTTTGGGATGGTCGTATCTGAGTTGCGTAAGGCGTCTCAGGATTCGTAGCAAATGTACGGTAGAGGTAATCACCGTCGTCATATGCAAGACGAGTAAACGTGACCTTATCTGAAGCAAAGGTCATAAGAGCCATTGTTGTGGCAACCGCTGTTAATAATAACTTTCTCATTGATTAGTGGATTTTAATATATTTATCTTACAATTATCTTGGTCGCTTCCTGGCTTTTGCTGTCAGTAGACACTGTTACGATATACATTCCCTGATTGAGGCGAGAGGTATCAAGGTCAATTGATGATTGACCTGCGGGGAGTTTTGTCTTGAATACATTTTGTCCGGAGGCTGAAACAATATTTATGTTTTTGGGCGAAGATGTGTAATTTTCGTCAAAGGTCACGGTGACAATTTCACCTTGTCTTGGAGTCCGAGGCGATATTCTTGTCGATGGAGCGATGGCTATCTGACTTACTTTGTTGTTCTCATCAAGACGATATATAGCAGTGAAATAATCTAATCCATATTCTGTTGTGCCGGGTTTTTCTATTTCGATAGTGACATATCTTTTATCATTAAATCTTAAGAATTCCAAGGATTCACCTTGTGGAGTATAACCTTCAGGTATATCAAAAATTGCTATTTCATTATTGGAAGAGTCATATGCCTTGAAGGCTATTATTTCAGATTTATACCCCCATTCCTTTCTATACACCCAATCGGTATCATTGTAGGTATATTCTTTGCTAAACTCAACTTTTTTATACTCAGGTAATACATAGCAGCATTCATCGCTGAATATTCCTCTTGTTAGATAAAATGATTGTTCATCTGAACCATCCAAAGGAAGAAGGACAATAGGGGTAATAGAAGGATATTTTCCGTCTGATTGATGAGTATCAGCCTCTTTCCATTCTCCATAGGGTCCGTATTGAGTGTCATATGTGAGATGAAAATAATACCAAAGACCATTGACCTGCATATAGACATATTCCGGATATTTTTTACCAAAATATGATTCATTGTAGTATGTTGAAGTAATAGCTACTACTTTATTTCCGTTTTCCAGTGTGACAATCTCCCAGTTAGAATTCAAATGGTTAGAGGCATTAAGTGCATTGACAACACTTTCTATTGTCAGTCCTTCGCTAATTCCATTGATGTTTAAAGCGTCGCCAATTTGGATATCATTGTAAATTGTAGCAGAAACGGGTACATTTTCCCTCTCTTGGGTCTGATAGCAGTAGTCATTTGGAGTTCCAGGAATAGTTATGAATTCCTTTGCCTGTTGAAAATCATCGTCATAGATGGTAAATTTAACTGTTTTTGTCACGCGGTCTTCGTTGTTATACGTATAGACAAAGGCCTTTCCGTCTTTTGCTATTTCTGCCGGTAGTAAAAAGAAACTTCTGTCCGGAAAGATAGTGGTGACATCGGCCGCTAAGATTGCCGGCCAGCATGCTGTGGCAAGTAGCATGCAAGTTAGAAAACGTTTTATCATGTTATGTTGGTTTTGGTTTGTCTCCCAGCTCCTTGAGACATTGTAAAAGGAAAGCGTGGAACTGTATGCCACGTCCTAAAGTGAAGGTGCTAGGAAAACCTTTGAGAGCAGATGTGGATGAACAGCCCCACGCGTATACGCGGAGACCGTCTGCCATCTCTTGCTCTGCGAATTAAGTTTCCTAGGCTTTTCACTTACAAGAAGAAAGCATAACGCTTTTTCAATATGTCTTGATTCGGATGTAACGAATCATCTGCAAAATTAGTCTATTTTTTCCATTTACCAAAATAATCATCGAAAAAAATCGAAAAGTTAAATATGTTATTCACTTTTCCATGGCACCCATTTTTGCCAGTCAACATTCTCAAACATTGGAGCGCAACCTATGTTGGTAGCCATATCATTGTCGTCAAGGAGGAAACGGCGTATGAAGGCTGTGACTTCCGGATATTGGCTTAATGGGAGCTGACAGTGGGGATGTCCTCCTTCGATTGAATACCCCATTCTTTCAGAAATGCCGAAAGTGGTCCATACTTCCTTTGCCGCGCGACTTGCCACATAGCCTGATTCGTCAGCCAGCCATTCATAGTCGGTATTACTGAGAATCAACAATGCTCTCGGAGCAATAAGGGCTGCCAGTTGATGATGATCTATAGGGAGACGGTTGACATTGCTGTCTGAAAACTGCTTCATGCTTTCAAGAAACCATGCATAGTTTGTATTGCCAACCCTCTCTACATTTCCAAGAGTTTCTGATACTCTCCATGCGTTGATTCCACCTCCCCCAGGTTCCTGCGCAATTGTCAGGGTGATGCGCTCATCCATTGCTCCTGCATACAGAGCCATCTTCCCCGCAAACGAGCACCCCGTAACGGCAATATGTTTCATATCTATTCGGGCATTATCTGCTACTTTTTCAAGCCCATCAATTAGTCTGCTTATTCCCCAAGGCCATGCAGAATAAGCACCCATCTCTGTGTTTTCAGGATAAAGCAGGTTGATAGGTTCCTCACCTCGTTTTTGAGTATGCGACATTACTTCAGTGAAATTAAAACCAATCGCAGCTACTCCATTATCAAGGAAAAGTTCCTTAGGAAGAGAGCCGGTCGGGAATCCGACTCCTATTACAATAGGAAACGGTCCATCCCCTTCCGGATACACTATTTGAGAATTCAATGATAAAGTCTTTCCGTTTTCATGAATAGTCACTCGGAGTGTGTCGTTGTCAAGTATGGCATTGATGCTGTCTTTACAAACCGAAGGTTTTAACCCTAATTCGTAATGCCACAACATTTGAAGAATCTCAGAGCGATGCCGTTCCCAATCAGCAAAATCTGTTGAGCGAGTGCCATCGGCAAAAGTAAAAGGATCTGGGAGTGTAGGAATTTCAGGAAGTTCTTGAAACTCCTTAAATGTCAGTGTCGGATAAGAATCCGCTGTATTTTCCCGGTCATATACAGTTGGAATCCCGGCATACATAGAAACGAGTCCTGTTGCCACAGTGAAATATGTAAGTAAACAATGGAGGTGTTTTGTCATGATGTTCTTAGTATTAGTTTAGGTGTCATTTCTTAAAATATTCTTTCTAATTAATCGCAAAAATAATATTTATAATCTTTAAGTGCAAATTTTCTATGACTTTTGTTTATATACTGAAGTTACGTGTCCATTCCTTTGTGGTCTCCAAGAAACAGCGACGCGAAGCAATCAGAAATTTTTAAACAGATCTCTCTGTGTGCCCTCTGTGTGAGATTTTCATTATCCAAAATCGGTTTATAACTGAGTATCTCCATAAGTTTTACAAATGAAAATGCAAAAAATACTTTCACTGAAACTTTTATGCCATAATCAGCGACTAATAGAATAAATCAACATTAATATTAGATTATGAATTTGACTAATAAGACAAGAAGCTATATTTGGCTTGTATTTGCGATTTTGTCGTTGTTTTGCGTCGTAAGCCGGGCCATTGATACAGCGACTGGTGATAAAGAATGGTGTCATTTGGTCACTACAATCGTCATCACTGCATTCTGTACAAGATTCTATCTCTGTTATCGCAGAAAAGCAAAATTAAAACATTGAAATTAGCATTTAGGAAACTACAGGGATAAAGAAGTGGGTTGCCTATGAGCGGGATCGGCACCAGAAAAGATAAATGATGGAATAATTTGCAAATGAGAGGGAAAAGTGTTATTTTTGCATAAAATTCATAAATATGAGTCAGATGAAATATCCTGTGGGAATTCAGTCGTTTGCTGAGATTATCGAGAAAAACTATATATATGTTGATAAGACGCACATTGTAGCAAAACTAATAGATAGTGGAAAATACATTTTCCTCAGCCGACCACGCCGTTTTGGAAAAAGCTTACTTCTCTCTACTATTCACGCATATTTTGACGGCAGACGTGATCTTTTCAAGGGACTAGCAATCGACAATATGGATATGGATTGGACTCCCAGACCAGTGCTTCATTTTGATTTCAACTCTGAAGACTATTCTGTAGAAAATGGACTTGCCAGTTTGCTTAACCGTCTGCTCGGTGAATATGAGAAGGAATATGGGCTGACCGATATTGCCGACACCATTTCAGGTCGTTTCTCACAATTGATAAAACATATAGCCACATCTACCGGACGGAAAGTAGCTATCCTTGTGGATGAATACGACAAACCACTTCTCAGTATAGAGGAGAATCCTACGTTGTATGAAAAGAATCAGAGGCAACTCAAGGCTTTCTTCTCCAACCTGAAATCTATGGATGATTACATTGAGTTTGCTATCCTTACAGGAGTGGCGCGTTTCAGTAAGGTCAGTATCTTCAGCGATCTCAACAATCTTAACGATATATCGATGTATGAGGATTTCCAGGAAATATGTGGATGGACTGAAGAGGAGTTGCTCCGATACTTCAATGAAGGTATTAAGGCATTAGCTTATAGACGTAGGGAATCTTTCGAACAGACTCTTGATGAACTTCGAAACTTTTATGATGGCTATCTATTCAGCGAGGAAGGCAATAGGCTTTACAATCCGTATAGTGTGCTAAAGGCTCTTTTCAGTCGTAATATCAAACCATACTGGTTTGAGACAGGCACCCCGACTTTCCTTGCCAAAAGAATAAAGAAAAGCGGGATAGACCCGGCAGCCCTAAATGGACAGACTCAAACCTACAGTAATCTTATATCCGTAGGATTGGGAACAAACAATGTCGTTGCCCTCATGTTTCAGACTGGCTATCTTACTATCGATTCGTTTGATTACCGCAGACAGCGGTATACATTGCGGTTTCCTAATCATGAGGTGGAGATAGGGTTCGCTCAGAACCTTCTTCCCCTCTATGCCCCTTCTACCGACAAAATCGGTAGTCCGTTCAGTATCCAGAATTTTCAGGATGATCTCTACGATGGGAATCCGGATTCGTTCATGAAGCGTCTTGAAGCATTGGTGAAGGAGCTTCCTGTGGAAGATCATCGTGAATCCACATATCGGGCAATAACCTACTTGCTTTGCCTTCTCTCCGGAACGGAAGCCCAGGCGGAGAGACATTCCTACAAAGGGAGAAGCGATCTGGATGTGATCACTCCTAATTATATTTATATTTTTGAATTCAAATATAATAAGAGTGTCATTGAGGCCATGGATCAGCTTCATTCAAGAGACTATGCGGGGCACTACGCAATGGATTCTCGAACGGTTTACCTTATCGGTGCAAACTTCAATGATATGAAGGATGATCGTGGCATAGAATATGAAATAGAAAAAATATATCCATAAATAATTTAGTACGTGTATTAGTATTGATATGAAACAAAAGTTTATATCAAATTGGTAATAATCTAACATATGTGCCTTTTTAATTGAGAAAAAGTTAAGAAACAGCTTGGCTGTGAGAGTGTAGGCAAAACTTTTCCGGTATAACAGCACTTCAATCAGTAATTTAATATGACGGAAGACGCAAGTTTATGACAAGATCACAATTACGACACTTTGGAAGGGCTTTGTATGCAGGTAAGTTGTTAAGCATAAATCGAAGTTTAGAAAAATTTTAGTTATAATTGTTCAATAATTTTTGGAAAATAAAGATTAAATCGTTAACTTTGCATCGTTGACAAGTTTATGACTCTCTATATGAGTGTATTCATTTGTCAGCAAGACATTTTGGGAAGCGTTTACTCGACGTCCTTTCTTGGCTTTCTGAAACCTGGAAAATTTCAATCACAGTCAAGAATGAGACAACAGTAGATGCCTTTGAATATGTTTATATACATGCTGATGGTATGCGCGTGAGCGCATGCTGTCAGATTGTCGGCATATTCAGCGTGAGGCTTCTGTTGTCCGTTCTACTGTGATGGGCAATTCCAGGGCCTCAGAAAGCGGAACGGGCAGACAAGTACAGGCCTTGCGCTTTTTTATTTTAAATATGCTGAGGAGATAGGCCCTGAGGCAGTTTGATCGATAATATAAAATGAGACTCCAAACTCTTATTCTCTTCCTTCTCTTATGCGTAGCTTCAGCAGTCGCGAAGGATGTTATTACCAAAACAGACGGAACCAAAATCGATGCCAAAGTAGAAGAAATCACCGAATCCGTTATTAAGTACCGAAAAGCATCCAATCCTACTGGTCCGGTCTATACAATAGCTAAAGAATTAGTTGCAACTGTATTGTATGAGAATGGAGACATTGATACGTTTCAATCTTCAATTCCATATTCTTCTTTTAATAAAAATGTAACCACACCTTCAGACGATGATTTATTGCGTTTAGCTGCATCTGACACATATGACAATTCCGAAAACATGGGAAGCGTATCTGATAGTCAATTATTGAATATGTCATATGATAAATCGATCTCTTTATTTGATTTGCAATCAAAAGCAGAGTCATATCGAAAAATTGCATGGATTGGTGGTTGCTCATGGTTAGCCTGTGGTGTTGTGGCAAGTGCAATTCTTTCCTCTGTGAATGGTCTCTCATGGTATTGGGGGGTGACATTGCCTATAAGTATTGGTGTTGGTGCAATTTGGTTTTATGGATTTAATGCAAAAGCAAAATCACTTATGAAAAAGGCAAAGCACTTGGAGTCTTATTCATCAATATTGATTGAAAATGAAATTCTTCGGTTTAGAGACAATTCGTTGACGGCTGGAATCAACGTCATGGGAAACCGAATGGTCAATTCTCATAGTCTTGGATTAACGCTTGGACTTAATTTCTAAGTTAAAAAAGAGATTGGACGCACAGTCTGTGCACCCATACAAGGATGTATTTAACTAAATTAGAGAATAATACTTATAATTTTATGAGATTAATATCTTTGCTTGTATTTTTTGTAACCATTCTGATAGGCTTATCTGCGTGTTCTCCAAAAATATCAACTCGTAAACTGAATGCTTATACTACTGTGAATCCAAATATTGTGAGCTATAATGAACTCACAATGGATATTGATAATGATCCCATTACATATGTCATAGATATTTCCACTGAAACCGGAAAGATGAAGCTTAAGAATCTTTCAGTTGATGAGGCTTGTGACCTTGCCTTGATTGAAGCAATTATGGCAAACAAATGCGCAACAATATTCAATCCACAATACACCCATCTGGTTCACAAAGGTAAAGTTCTACGTGTAACCATTTACGGCTATCCAGCGCGGTATAAAAAGCAACAGTGAATAATATTTTATTGCTTAATGAATTCGTAGGGACCTGCGACTCTTAACTTAATAGGAGTTGCGTGTCCCTAAAATCGTTTAATCATGGAAACAAGTTTTGTAAAGAAAAATACAAAAAACACTCTCACTGAAACTTTTATGCCATAATCAACAACTAATCGAATAAATCAATATTTAATATTTAGATTATGAATTTGACTAATAAGACAAGGAGCTATGTTTGGCTTGTATTTGTGATTTTGTCGTTGTTTTGCGTCGTAAGCCGGCCGTTGATACAGCGACTGGTGATAAAGAATGGTGGCATTTGGTCACTACAATCGTCATCACTGCATTCTGTACAAGATTCTATCTCAGTTATCGCAGAAAAGCAAAGTTAAAATATTGTAATTAGTATTTAGCGAAAAAGTTAAATTTTGAAAATAGATTTGCGTATGTAAGGGTTATGTGTTATCTTTGCATATAAAACATAAAAAAATATGGAAAATAAAAGAGTTAGGCATAAAGTGATTTCAACAATTTCTGATGAGCAATTGGCTGCTATAATTGCTAAGGAATACCAAGAAAGTCCTAACGATTTTTCAAGTGTTCTTTCGTCTGGTATGTCAGACTCAGAGATTTTTCTACGTAAAACTTCAGCTCGTGGCATTAACCCTATATTAAAATGGCTGTAAATTCTGTACATCAGAGAGAACTTGTTGAAGTTTCCTTTCGTTTTCTTGATGGAATAGACCGTATCCATCCCGCCCTTGTGATATCTGTTGACGAATTACAAGAGGCTGAAGAAGGTATGTTTTATGCTGTTTTGATCTCCTCAAAGAATATCCATCCAGAGTATACCATAGAAATAGATTCGAGTGATATCATTGGTGGAATTCTTGATAAGAAATCATATTTTGTTACTCATTTTATAGCTTATTTTACATTAAACGACATAGTTAGTAGAAGAGGCCAGTTCTTAAAGAAAGAAAAATTCAATGAAGTTGTAAATACTATCATTGACAATATTTTTGGAGATGAGTTGTAAAAAGAAACACCTACATTGAAAAATAGGACACACGAGTAGTGCGTCCCAAGAAGATTATATGAAGAGTTAAGTAAAAAATCATTGAATTATCTTGTAGCCTGAAACGAGATGTTTTTGAGGAAGAAGATGGGAAGAGTTGCGCCTACTACCATGCCAAGCAGGATAAAAAGACATGTCAGACCATTATTTGCGAAAAGGAAGAAATAGTGGTCAAAATCAGCTTCCTTACTGTGTGACAGGCACATTATTAGACCTCCAAAAGCCTTGTAGGCATATATGCCGGGTATCATTGGAAGCAGAGAAGGGAAGAGGCATGTTTCTGCCGGCATCTTACCAAAGGGAGACAGAAGCACTGCGAGAAATCCGATAATGAAGGCTGCTATAGTGCTGGCGGCGACAATATGCAGACCAAAAATATCAGGTTGCATCATTAAGAATCTTGCTGAGTGCCCTACAGCAGCTATGATGGCGCAGAGTAGATATGCCTTCTTAGGGGGATTACTGATAGCGGCAAACCCCACTGCCGCGATAGCGGCAAACAACGCATCTTGAAGAAACTGCAAAATCATAATCTGTCAAGAATTAAAACATACTTAAATTCATCATCATCATTCCTCCGCATAACCCGAGCGAGAGGCAACATGTAAGCACGACTGCATTCATAAACCGTCCAAAAGCACATATATAGTGGCCATCAAGCATATCAGAGAATGAATTGAGAAACGGTATACCGGGCACGAGATAAAGTACACTTGTTCCGACCGCTATATCAGGCGTATGACCAATACTGAAAAGTGCAGCAGTGCTTCCAAGTACGGATGAAACAAATGCACATATGATGAAGATGAGGCGTACATCCACCTTATGCTCCGTCAACACCTGTTTGAGATAGAAACCGGCAAGAGTTGACATGAACACAACTCCTACAGCTGCCCAGTCGCCTGTAAAGAGACGGCAAAATGCCGCGTTGGCGCATGATGCCAGAAAAAGAACCAGATGTTTATCGGTAGGAGCTGTCTTGATTATTTCCCTAAATCTCGCTTTAGCTTCTGAAAATGACAAACCTTCATCAGCCATTCTCCAGCTAAGGCGGCTCAAGCGCGTGTTGATATCAAAGCTTATGGGCATAGGATGAGTTGCGATGATGTAGGTATAGCTTTCCTTCTTATCAGAAGAACATACTGTCATATGAATATGGCGAGGCAAGATAGTCATCTCTGCCTCGCAATCAAGTGATTTCGCCATTCGGCGAACGTTTCGTTCAAGTCTTATAGAAGTAGCTCCGCTTCCAAGGAGCCATGCTGAGTATTCTGAGAGGAAAAGACATATCTCCTTAAGTGATGTAGAAGAGGTCTGGCATTCCTCGGCGATATCCGGTGATCGGTCTGAATATTCTTCCCCCGTTGAAATCATTTTCTATCGTTTATAGTTTTCAGGCAGAGAATCACCGGGAACGAAAATTTCCTCTCGTTCACTACCCACCTCTATCAAGTTTCCTTGATGGTGTGGATGCATATGCCTATGCTCGTTTTTAAAAAGACGAACGGTGATCAGAACTGTCATCGCTGCTACGATGACACACCATGTGATCAACGGGATGTTCAATGCTGCTGCCATAATGTAGTAGACTTTGTATTAATAATTAATTACTTCTTCGCTCCTTGGGTCACTCATTATTCCTTCGGAGTCATATGTAGAACGAATTTTTACATAAAATAGTTTTTCTGAAGTGATTACGATTTTGTTAAATATATGTATCATGTTGGTGATAAGTTCCTCATGTCTGAACCCCATGACTGTCAACGACGTTTGTATAATACGGTGTTGTTATAATATACGTTATTCAACTTTCGTAAAAGAATTTAACCCAATGAAGTTTAAAGACTTCAATACCTTTTTATTTGTCTTATCGAAACTAAAAATAGATTAAAATGGAAGAAAATGAAAAACACACTACAGTAGCCCAGCAGCTCGTGGATACGCTCGCCGAATCAGGGGTTGAGAGAATCTATGCAATTACTGGCGACAGTCTGAATGCGCTTACTGATGCCATCACTAAAGATGGAAGAATCAAATTTATACATGTAAGAAATGAAGAAGCAGCTGCCTTCGCAGCGAGTGCAGAGGCTCAACTTACAGGTAAACTTGCCGTATGTGCCGGAAGTAGTGGTCCCGGACATGTGCATCTAATCAACGGACTATATGATGCCCAGCGTTCGAATGCTCCAGTGCTTGCTTTAGCATCGACATGCGCTTCAGCTATGTTTGGCACGGGATATTTTCAAGAGACAAATCCTACGCTTCTATTTTCTAACTGCTCTGTTTATAATGAGATGGCAGTGACCCCGGCTCAGGTGCCGAGTATGATACATGGTGCCATGCAGGCTGCTATCTCTCGAGGAGGGGTTGGGGTTGTAGGATTGCCGGCCGATGTGATTGGTCAGGATGCTTCACAGGATTCAGCTTCTACACTTCCTTATTATACAGAACGAATGCCTGAGCCTTCGGCTGATGAGGTATCGGCAGCCGCAGATATGATCAATGCTGCCAAGAGTGTGGCAATATATGTCGGTCACGGAGCAGCTGGAGCTGTAGAGAGAGTGAAAGAACTATCGTTAAAGTTGAAAGCTCCGGTCATCACGTCGTATAAATCGCAGATGGAAATGACACGTGATATGCCTAATTACGTCGGCCATATGGGCTACTTGGGAATGTGGTCGGCAGAAAATGCCGTAGCTGACGCTGATGTTGTTGTTATATTAGGCACCAACTTCCCGTATCCAGGTTTCTTCCCGACCGATAAGAAAATTGTTCAAGTGGATGTAAGGGCTGAAAGACTCGGTAAGCGTGCGAAATTGAACCTTGGGGTTCGGTCAGATACCGGACTTTTCCTTGATGCGCTCATTCCGAAAGTAAATGAGAAAGAAGATGATTCTTTCCTATTGCAAGCTCTTTCAGACTGGAGCGACATTAAGGAGAAAATGTTGATTCCTGTGAAAAATCCGGGTAAAGAAAACAGTATACGTCCGGAATATATGATGAGTCTTCTTGATCGCCTTGCATCTGATGACTGCATAGTGACTGTGGATACCGGTATGAACAATGTCTGGACAAGCCATTATCTTTCTTCGGGAAAAGACAGAAAGATGATTGGATCTTTCACTCACGGATCCATGGCTAACGCACTTCCGATGGCTATCGGTGCCACCCTTTCGAATCCTGGTCGGCAAGTGATCTCGATATCAGGTGATGGAGGATTGGCAATGCTCATGGGGGAGATGTTGACGGTAGCTCAGTATAAGCTGCCTGTTAAATTGCTTGTAGCCGACAATAGAGCTTTAGCATTCGTCAAGTGGGAAATGGAGCTTGCGGGGCTTGCCCCAAGCGAAACCAACCTTGTCAATCCTGACTTTGCTCAGGTGGCAGGAGCAATGGGATTCCATGCGGAGACTGTCACCAGGCCGGAGGAGCTTGAGCCTGCTATGAAGCGTTGGCTCTCACAGGATGGTCCGGCATTGCTTTCAGTAGTCACTGATACTGATGCCGCTTCATTCACATTTAGTAAAGACCTTATGGAAAAGGGTGCTCCAGGCAATGTTGTCTCCAATTTCATGGTGCCCGGAGTATAATTAAAACTTAAGTATAATAAAAAAATACGGCGTTGTCCAACTAAGGACAACGCCGTATCTATTATTCCTTTGTGTTGTATCCAAATTAGCGAATGGTCACCTTTTTTCCATTAATAATGTAGAGCCCTGGTGCTGTGATACGCTTTATGCGGATGCCCTGAATAGTATAGATAGCATCAGGATCATTGTTTTCAGAGTCTATAGCGTTGACTGCGGAATCCTCATTTTTCTGCTGAGCCTGGTTAGGATTGCCTGCATAAACTATAGAAGGATCTACAGAAAGGTGAGGCGGTTGATTGTAGCAGCAGTTTTGGTTAACTACTTGTACACGATAGTTCAGATCGTCCATAAGATGGGGGATTCTATAGTCGGAAGTGAAGCTGGTAGCGTTTATGATAAGGTAATTGTTGCTTTCATCCCATGTTACGATTTCCTCACGCCAGTCGCCGAGTAGGTCGCCGAGTACACATGGATTGAACTTGGAAGCATTGTTAAGTTTTCCGATGACGTAGTTGCCGCCATTGACCTTGTAGCGGTCAAACCAGCTGTTTTCATGATTCCAGTGAGCGATGATACTCTTGTCGAAGAATTCATCATATAGGTCTCCATCCCAGTAGATACGGTTGTTGATGCCGGCTCCGCTTTGTCCGATAGCCCATTTTTCTGCTATCATACTTCCGTCTGCACAGTCAAAGACGCCTCCGGATGCACTGTAAAGGAACTGTGAGTGATCATAGTAAGAATCAAAATGTGCAGCGAGGCCACGCCCGGTGTCTCCGGATGCTGTGTTGTGGAGAATGAGTTCACCTGTAGCGGCATCGCGTAGATCGCAACCGTAGGGTGACTTTTCATGCACCATGAATACCTCGAGTCCGGGACGGTCCGGGAGAAAGTCTCCAAGATGAAGTGCGTCTCCATGTCCAAGTCCTGTACGGTAGAGTAGGGTGCCGTCATGGTCGAGGGCGCCTGAACCATAGACAATTTCCTGGAAGCCGTCACCATCGCAGTCTCCGACCGAAATCCAGTGAGCGCCTTCGCCCCATAGACCTTTGTCTTTTTCCGTGTTGCGGCTCACCCATCGCTCAGAGAGAGTCTTGCCATCCCAGTCATATGCACCTACGAAAGCTCCGGAATAGTAACCACGAGCGAAAATAGGACTTGGATTTGAATCCGGTCCATCAAGATATGCCAAGGCTGCAAGATAGCGTTCCGAGCGGTTCTGATTGGAGTCTCCCCATACGCTGAGGCCTGTCTGATAATCTGTATGGTATGGGATAGTTGCGAGTGCTGCGCCGGTAGGCCCGTCGAAAACGGTGATATATTCCGGCCCGTGATCTTGCTTACCGCGTCCACTCAGGAAGCTCTCTTCCGGATTGTCATCTCCGAGAAGCACGTAGTTGCCTTCTCCGTCAATGGTTCCCGGAGCAGTCTTCATCATGAACTCACCATATCCGTCGCCGTCAAAGTCCCATGCGATAAACTGCATTGTGTGTGCGCTTGTAAAGAAATTGTGTCCGGCGTTGATGCGCCAAAGACGTGTGCCGTCAAGCTTGATGCAGTCGAAGATAGCGGGAGAGGTGGTACCGGAGTTTGCCGCATCTTTCTCGTTAGACGGTGACCATTTCAGGATGATTTCATACTCTC
Source organism: uncultured Sangeribacter sp. (assembly GCA_964432215.1). GTDB lineage: Bacteria > Bacteroidota > Bacteroidia > Bacteroidales > Muribaculaceae > Lepagella. Next base: position 50,841 of record CAYSMP010000003.1, on the reverse strand, counting down.
CGTCGCCGTCCATATCGCAATAGGAGGCGTCGTTGGGAGTGTAAGTGGCACCGTTTTTAGTGTCAATAGGTGTCTCGGTGGGAATATATAAGGTCTGGCTATCCCATGTCTTGCGGCTAACTTCGGTCTCAAGAAGGTTTCCGAACTGGTCATATACCTCAAGTCGGTAGTAATTGTCGGCAGTTCCGGTATTATCGGCGTAGTTGGTACGGTCGATGATATAGAGGCCTCGGTTGAGCACGGTATTCTGTGCAGATTCGTCTCCACGGTAGAGTTTGTATTTTACACCGTAGCCGTCGGCTTCGCGGTGGCGCCACGACACGAGGTTGCTGTTGCCCATCTTTGCACCGGATAGACTGATTGCCATTAGACCGCGTCCGAGAGGCTTTGCTTCCGGACGTTCCCCTCTTGTGGATATTTTGAAACGAATTCCGAAGGTCATCTCTATAGATCCGTCTTTGACAATATTGACCTTTAGAGTATGATTGTCATAAGAAGATTCTGCTTCATAGCCTTCAGCCAAATTGAAGGAGAAATCTGTTGGATCTCCAAATAGGGTTGAAGGATAGGAAGCGGTCTCACCGTTCATTAGGTCTTTTACGAAAGATGTAAGATCAATGGTGGATGGTTTTCCGCCCATGCTTTCTGTCGCCATGCATGTCATCGACTTTACGTAAGATCCAACTGAGGTGACTTCTTGGTCAACCGCGCCTGTGATTGTGACATTGCGGAGCCCTATTTCCTTTGGAGAAGAATTGTCGGTTCCATTTATATTCATGAGGTAGAGGGTCATAGTAAAGGGCTCTCCATCGGTTATGACGTCACCAAGTGAATATTCATAATGGCTATATGCTACAGTATTGGCAGCTGTGACTTTATTTCTTAACGGGCCTAAACCGGTAGCGATAGCATTCTCCTTACCATTGGCGATGGAATAGTACACATCGACCGCACCTCCGTCAGTGCCAACTTTTACAGCATCGAAAGACACTAAGGTAGGCTTGAATTTATGACCACTTTTGGGCGTTATGCTTACGCTGATACAGTGTCCATCGGTCTTCGAAGTAACTTTAGTGGTAGGAGAGAATGCTGTAAATGGAGGGGTATAGACCACTGGTTCGAATCCGGTTTCCGCTCCAGATTTTTCTATCAAGCGGGTTCGGCTGATCTTAGATCCCGTTTCTTGGCTGAGTGTGACAAGGGAGGCAGCTCCGGCGTCGCCGGAAGTAGACACGGAAGATAGATTGTCCGGATCACTCAGCTCCCATGTGGCTGAAAATGACTGAGCAGACGCGCTGGCCACTGTCATAGCAGCAAGAAGGGTAATGATTGATTGTTTCATGTAGGTTGTTTATAATCTCGTGTTTATAGGTTTATCATGCAAATTTAATGTTTTTTTACGAGATTTCAACGTTTTGAAGTAAAAATTCTTTCCGGTGGACCGAAATAACTGTAGCGCGAATCATCAGGATTCACCACGATACGTTCTACGACTATCTCCGGATCTACCATTTTGATCTTCAGAGTATGAATACCCGTAGATGATATTGGCAGCTTGGTATCAAGCCACCGGATATTGTCGAAAACTTCGTTTCGCATCCCTTTGCCATGACCGTTCAGAGCCATTGTGCCTCTTTTGGGAAGAGGTTTCAGTTTTTTCGAATTTTTGAGATTTTTCGGAGTGTATTCGTCAAATGTATCGACCAGCCCACGTCTGGCATCAAGAACTTCGGTCTTTCCTTCGTCAAGCTGAACGGCAACTCTCAGTCCACGCTCCGGATCCACATCTTGTGTTGGAAGTATCCCGATTGCAATTCTTACGCTATCTCCTTCCTCTATTTCAATGTCATATTCTAAAGTGGGAGAGTAGGCAGTATTAGGTGTGGAATAAACTGTCACATCATCAATTCCCATACAACCATCTCCACGTCCTAAATCAGGAAGAACAATCCAGTTCACTCCTTCAAAGCCTTTTTTCCTGTCATACTTTATGGCCGGAATAGAGTACTCAGTCATGGGCAAGTCTTCAGCAACGTAGGATACAGATGCTTTCTCATCCACATAAGTGACTTCAGGCATTATGTTGCTCTCTGGCATGAACCATTGGGTATAACCAATATGATTATCCTGCATCATACCCCGCCATTTCCCATTGCTGAGTGACTCATTGTAATATTTTGTGAGCTCAGCGTCTCTTTCAAACAGTTTCTTTACAAGATCGGCATATTGATTAGCCCTGCTGTCTCCCTTCCCTGCGTAGAATCGGTTCTGCTCGGCCGCAAGATACATTCTTGCCACTCCGGAAGAGGCTATAGCAGGGTAGTAGACAAGCTGAAAGAATGCGTCCATTGCTTCGGGAGTAATTCGGGTCTTAATTTGTTCCACTTTGTTTTCGAGAGCACGCCAAAGGGAATCAGTACGTTCTGCTTCGTTATAGTTTTCTACACTGAATATTCCAGCCGTCTGCACTTCCGGTTTCCGCCAAAGATTATACTTAGGATATTTTGATAGCACTTCTGCTATCTCTTCAGCAACTTCTGGTCCGAAAGAGTCTGAAGCCCAATCAGTGAGCCATGGAAGTTCATCACCCGGTTTAATCTTTTCAGGATCCCACGCATAATCCATTATAAAGTTGATAGGGAGTTCCTTGGGTTTGAGATCTCCTACATTTATTATCCAGATCCGGTCTATTCCTGATTGGTAAGTGAGGTTTAACTGTTCCCTTAGTTTAGGAAGGGGAGAGGTATTGATCCAGCGGTCGTTCCAAGGTCCGCCGTTCATATCTATATGATAATACATACCCATTCCTCCTTTTCGTCCACGTTCAGTCTTCGGAGCCGTACGCCGTATGTAGCCCCAGTTGTTATCGCAGAATAGAAGAGTCACATCGTCAGGCACATTGAATCCGGCGTCATAATATCGTTGCACTTCTGTGAAAATTGCCCAAAGCTGTGGCACTGAATCCGGACACCCATAAATATCTGAGATAATTCCACGTTGAGCGTTGATGACATTTTGAAGTGTCGCCATATTGTCGGTGTCGTCCCCCGTTCCCATGGCTACATCCCCGTCTCCTCGCATGCCGATGGTCACAATATTATCATAGTCTTTGTTGCGTTCCATTCCTTCTCTGAAAAATTTTTCAATTCTTTCAGGATTTGATTTGTAGTCCCACGCGCCTATTTCATCCTTCCTACGGGTGTATTCCTTATGAGCACGCATCATAGGTTCGTGATGGCTTGTTCCCATCACGATTCCATATTCATCGGCAAGCCTTGGACATTCAGGATCATCTTCATTGAATGCAGTGTCCCACATAGCAGGCCAAAGGTAATTTGCTTTAAGGCGCAGCAGGAGTTCAAACATAGTGGCATAAGCCTTTGAGTTTACTCCTCCATGCTGGTTGACACACCATCCTCCGAAAGACGGCCATTCATCATTGATGAAAATGCCTCGATATTTTACTTTTGGTGAAGGTTGTACGAATCGTCCATTGGAATATTCTAACCTGTCTTTATGTTCCACGGGAACATCAGCCCAGTAATACCATGGTGATACCCCGATCTGCTTGCTAATGTCATATATTCCGTAAATTGTACCGCGCTTGTCACTGCCGGCGATCACAAGATTGCCGTCTATGATATCCATTACATAAGATTCCCATTCCCCTTTTACTGAATCTACATTAAGTTTGCCTTGGTCTACAAGCGTGTCAATAAGTTTGCTATGTCCAATTGTCCCGGCAATTATATTCCCTTTACGAATTGGAGCATTAGGATAGACGGCCGATTTTACACCTGTGACTTTTCCAATATCGTCAGCAAGGTCAGAGGCTGCTCGGCGTACTCCTTTCCAGTCGTTTCCATCGACAATAATCGGAGCAACCTTTCCTTTGTCAGCAATGGTGAAGGTTTGTTCACTCTTTTTGGCGGTCGACGGCATTATCATTAGTAATGCCATCAAGACTGTCAGAATCTTTTTCATGGTGTTATATTTTTTAATTACAAAGTTAATAAAAAAAGATAATACATTAATATCGGGCATTAAAATTTATGTATTATATGCATAAGATTTCGTAACATTTTCATAATATTTGGATATGACTTACGAATAAAAATAAAAGATAATACGAAATCTTACGGATATGTGAGATGTTCAAGAGAAGCAATTGAATAATTTTTATTAATTTTGCATTTTAAACAATTTCAATATTAACATTGAATGAAAAAAAATACCCATGTGTTTTCCTCTCTGCTCCTGACTGCAGCTTCTTTGTTTTGTCATGCGCAGAATTTGGCAGTTCAGAGTGCAAGTGTACCCGACCCTCTCATCAAAGGAGATTTTAAGGATTTTGGAATTCAAAATCCTGATACTATTCTTACGCTTGACTGCAACGAGTTTTTTACAGATCCAAAGACAAGTCTTTTTTATGCAGATTTCCGAAAGTCTTTCGATATGACTTTCGATGTGCAAGTAAATACAAATCTTACCGAACAGGTATTCATATGCAAGGAGGGGACTCGCTACAACGAGGCAGCCGGAATAATGGTCGGCTTTGATCCTACTGTCGAGCGCATATTCGCAGAGATAACAGATTCTAATGGAAAAGAACATCGAATATGGTCCGGAGAAAAGATTATACCGGGAGAATGGATAAAAGTAAGAGTGAAAGGATTTGCTGCTGATGATTTAAATAACTCTTCACTGAGTTTGTCTATATCAACCGATGGAAAGAAATGGGATGAAGCCTCATTGGAGTACTCAGGTCCTGTAATTCCGGCTATGGCCAGCCGTTGGGTAATTGGAAGAGGTTATCCCGGAGGATTTCCTAATTCTTTACAGGTCAGAAAAGGGGCTATAAGAAACCTGGCAATCAGTGGTACAGGACGCGAACATGTTGTAGGTGAAAACCCGATTTTTACAGATAGGCTTACTGCCGATCCTGCCTGTGCGGTAGTTGGAGACCGTCTATATGCTTTTGTGGGGGAAGATTGTGCTGCTCCGGGAGGATGGTTCACCATGCCTCATTGGGTGGCTTACTCCACCAAAGATATGAAGAATTGGGAATGCCACGGCGTTGTGCTTAAGGCGTCAGACTTTCCATACGCCAGTCCGAATGGAGCCTGGGCTGGCCAAGTTGTAGAGCGTAACGGAAAATATTACTATTATGTCACTCTTGATGACATGCGTAATGGTAGGCATGCAATAGACGTAGCTGTTGCTGATAATCCGCTTGGGCCGTATATTCCTGCAAGACTGGATCAGGAACCTCTCATCACCGATGATATGACTCCTGATTCCCACAGGTGGAATGCCGACATAGATCCAACAGTTTTGATCGATGATGATGGTCAGGCATGGATAGTTTGGGGCAACGGCGATTTCTATATATCTCGGCTCAAGGAAAATATGATTGAACTTGAAGGAGACGTTATGCATCTTGGAATCCGTAATGTTTCGGAAGGTCCGTGGCTTTTCAAGCGTAACGGGAAATATTATAACGTATATGCTGCCGATGCTCCCGGTGTGCAGTCGGAGCAACTTGCATATTCAATGGCAGATGAAATCACAGGACCATGGACATACGGAGGGCTTATCACCGGCCCGGCAAAGTTCGGATTTACAATTCATCCTTCGGTCAATGAATTCAATGGTAAATGGTATCTGTTCTATCATGATGGCTCCTATATGCATAATGGTGAGCCTGGTGGCGACTGCCGTAGGCAGGTATGCGTAGAGCCTCTTCATTTCGATTCTGAGGGTAGGATCATCCCGATCACACTCACTGAGACTGGAATTTCGATAGAATAATCAATCATGAACAACACAGAAAAACAAATATTTAAAATGAAAAGAATTACCCCGCTGCTTTCTGCACTTTGGCTTGCTGGCTCATCGATGATGTGTGTAGCTCAAAATCCTATTTCTCAGACTGAATTCACGGCAGATCCTGCTCCTCTCGTGGTTGGTGACACGCTATATCTCATCACCGGACATGATGAGATGGAGGCTACTCCTAATCAGTTTATCATGAAAGACTATCTATGCTTCACCACTACAGATATGGTAAACTGGACTCATCATGCTCCTATTTTTAATGCCAAAGAAATGTTTGGAGAGCATGAGAATGCCAATGCATCCCAGATGGCATACCGCAATGGAAAATTCTATTTTTATCCTTCTACCAGTGGTATCCCCGTTCTTGTTTCTGATTCCCCTTATGGCCCGTTTGTAAATCCTCTGGGAGGGAAAAATCAACTTACATATCCTGATCAAACCAACTATGGAGGTCACGGATGGGAAGATATAGACCCAACGGTTCTTATCGACGATGATGGCCAGGCATATATGTATTGGGGCAACAATGCCCTTTATGCGATTAAACTTAATGAGGATATGATAAGCTACGACGGCGATATCAAGGTATTTGAAATAAAAGATAAAGAGGCTTTTGGCCCTGACTATGAGGAAGCACCTTGGCTTGCAAAACGTGGCGATAAATATTACCTTGCATATGCTTCGTTCTGCCCTGAGGCTACAGACTGGGCATGGGCAGACTCTCCACTTGGACCATGGAAATATGGCGGACAGATTATGCGTGCTTTTGAGCATGGTGGGATGGGCAACCATACCGGTATGTGTGAATATAAAGGACAATGGTATTTCTTCTATATGGATGAAGGTCTTCCCGAATCGCACAGCCGACGTCGCACAGCAAGTGTTGTTCCCTTCAACTTCAATGAAGATGGTTCGATTCCTTATATTCATCATGATAAGCGAGGTGTGCTGAAAAGTGTCGATCCATTGAACCCTTATGTGCGTCAGCAAGGTGAGACCATAGCATGGGAAGAGGGCATAGGTATTGGATACGATAATGTCTATTGTGTCTTCGTCAACGATGTCGATCCCGGTGATTGGATCAAAGTGAGGGAAGTTAATTTTGGCGAAGGTGCTAAGTCTTTCAATGCTCGTGTTAGAAAAGGGAAACCTGGATCAAAGATTGAAGTACGTCTGGATGCACCTAATGGTGAATTGCTTGGAGTAGTCGATTGTGCATCCGGTAATGATTGGAAAGAAACCGGGTGCAAGATCAAGAAGCGAGACGGTATTCACGATTTGTATTTTGTTTTTGACGGTAATGGTAGTAATCTGATGGAATTCGATAGTTGGCAGTTCAACAAGTAGTGACTGCAGGCATGTCTGCCCGATTCCTCGGTACGTTCATTATAGTCTAATGGAGAAGCATGTTTGAGGTAGGATCTTTAAAGAGATGGTGCCTCCAAGATGTGTAATAATTCGGCGGGACAGACTAAGGCCGATTCCGCTTCCGGATGAACGTGTGGTAAAGAATGGTGTGAAGATATGCTGAGCTGTCTCCACTGATATTAGCTCTCCGTCGTTGGAAATACGTATCTCAACCGTTTCGTCAGCCTTCTCATCAGCTTCAATAGTGATATTCTCGGGATTCGCTTCTATAGCATTCTTGAGTATATTGATAAGCACTCGGCTCAAAAGAGCCTCATCGGTATAAACCATTAATTCAGGGGGGAAGCATATAAGTTCGATACTTATATGCTTTTCTTTTATATAGCTTTCCGTTATTATGATGCTTGATTCCAATAGTGGCTTAAGGTATACAGCCCTCATTCTTGCCTGGGGCAGAATGCTGAATTCCCTGAAATTTTTCACAAATTGCATCAGAGAGTGACTGCTTGATGAGATAGTATCCAGCGCCTCTGTTATCTCTTTGTTTGATGTCTTTCCACTCATATTCTCAGCTATTGATTGAATAGGAGTGAGGGAATTCATGATTTCATGAGTGAGAACTCTTGTCAGCTTTTCCCAAGATTCTACCTCAACAGCCTGCATTTGGCGTCTAAGGTCAGTAATAGTGAAGAGGGTGAAGCTTTTTTCGTTGACTGTAATATTACCTTTTTTGATATCTAACTCTTCAAAAGCTTGGGGTGGTATCTGGCAAATATGTGTAAGAGCCTTGCGGTTGAGCAGGCGAAGGGCAGCTTCATTATGAAGGCGCACATCCCCGTTTACATCCGCCAATGCCAGACCGATATCAGTCATATTTAAGACTTGGGCTAAGAATGCCTCGTTTTGGCGTGCATTGAGGGTCATAAGTTCAAGATGTTCTACTATACGGTTGAGCATCTCGTTTGTTTCCCGTTCATCCTTATTTACATCGTGTGTAGGGAATTTGTATGAGAAATCTCTGTTGAGGGTAGCTTCCATAACGTATCGCATCTTCTTGCTGATGCGAGTTATGTTGCTTAATATCATATAAGCACAAATAAAAGAAAAAATAATCAATAGCAACCACCATCTTTTACCTGAAGCAAAGCAATAGCCGGCTCCAATAGCCAATATTACCGTCAGGATTATCCATACCAATGGTGCTATATGCCTTTTTCTCTTGAAGTTATATGCCATATTTACGCAATTTATTATATAGAGTCTGTCTCGTTATGCCGAGATGGCGTGCCACTTCCGACATATTTCCTTTATAGAGTTTGATAGCAGCGGTGATGGCATTGCGCTCCATTGATTCAAGAGTCGTAGACTGTTCGATTGTTGAACCCCGGGATTCATGAAGGTCAAAATCATGAATACCAAGGGATGATCCGTCAGATAAAATCAGGGCCTTCTCTATGGTATGTTCAAGTTGGCGGATATTACCTGGCCATGACTGTGAACAAAGTCTCTTCATAGCTTCCTCCGAAACCTCGACGTCACCCTTCGAATAGATACCTGCATACTTCTTTACAAACATGTTCACGAGCCCTGGGATATCTTCCGGCCTTTTTCTAAGAGGAGGGAGTTCGATAGTGACGGTATTGATACGATAGAATAAGTCTTGTCGGAATTCATCTTCTGCTACCATCTGCGGGAGATTACGGTTGGTGGCGCAAATAAGTCGGATATCTATGTCGCGTGGTGTGTTGGTACCGACCCGTATAATTTTTCTCTGTTGCAGTGATGTAAGGAGTTTTGCTTGCAGATGATAGGGGAGGTTGCCTATTTCGTCAAGAAACAGTGTTCCGCCATGTGCAGTCTCGAACTTACCTGCTCTGTCAGTTTTTGCATCAGTGAATGCACCCTTGGCATGCCCGTAAAGTTCACTCTCAAATAGAGTCTCGATCACGGCTCCCATATCGACAACTTCTATTGGACCGGAAGATCTGTTGGAAAGACGATGGATTTCCCTGGCCAGTAAATCCTTGCCGGTTCCGTTTTCTCCAGTGATGAGTATGTTGGCATCAGTGGGGGCAACTCTTTCTACGAGCATGCGTACTCTCTGCATTTCCGGCGACTCTCCCCAAAGCATCTTAGGACTCGATGTCGGTTGCTGAGTTTTTTTCTTTCCAGAGCCGAACGCATTGATAAGGGTATCAGAAAGATTTGTATTGTCAAATGGTTTGACGATGAAGTCATTTGCCCCAATCTTCATACCTTCTACGGCAAGTGCCACATCTGCATAGGCAGTGAAGAGCACAACTGCAGTTTTAGGAGCCAGACGTTTGATTTCTCTAAGCCAGAAAAGTCCTTCATTGCCTGTGTTGATGGTAGCCCGGAAATTCATATCAAGAAGCACAACCTGAGGTTTATGCTTTTGAAGAAGATAGGGGATAGATGAGGGGTTAGACTCGGTGATAACCTCGTCAACTTTAGGACGCATCAACATTCTGACTGCTGATAAGACATCCTTATTATCATCTACTACAAGCAAAGTTTTCTTCATGATGCAAAATTAGTATATTTTTTCGATGTTTAAAAGTTTAATTGGTTTAAAATGTTTGGAAAGTAATTAGCGCACTCAGTGCGCGTTATCGCGTGTCCTCCCCCTTACAACCAATTATGCATTAAAATAAAAAGTTTAGATGTCGGCTAAGACATTAGAATAAGGATCTAACATTATTGTCGCATTTTATGCTAATTTTAACCTAAACTATCATCATCAAATACTTATACCATGTCTTAATCCAACATCTAAACGGGTTATTTTAATTCATTATGCATTAATGTCTAAAGTTGAGTCTTTTCTACAATCTTGCCGTCGAAGAGGTTTATGATGCGGTGGGTGTAGGCCGCATCGTGCTGGGAGTGTGTCACCATGACTATGGTGGAGCCTTCGCGGTTGAGTTCCGTTAGTAGCTCCATCACCTCCTTGCCGTTGACTGAATCAAGATTTCCGGTAGGCTCATCGGCAAGGATAAGTTCAGGCCTTGTGACTACGGCGCGGGCTATTGCTGCACGTTGTTGCTGACCACCCGACAACTGCTGTGGAAAATGCTTTGCACGGTGCTCTATATTCATGCGTTTAAGCGCTTCTTTCACCCTCTCTTTTCTCTCTTTTGCTCCTATCTTGAGATATTTAAGTGGTAGCTCGACGTTTTCCTCGATATTGAGTTCATCGATAAGGTTAAAGTTCTGAAACACGAATCCTATCTTACCCTTTCTGAAAGCAGTGCGGTCTTTTTCCTTTAGATTTGTAACATCTGTTCCATTGAGAGAATATTTCCCTTCAGTAGGATTGTCAAGGAGTCCAAGTATATTTAGAAGTGTTGATTTTCCGCATCCTGAAGGACCCATGATGCCTACGAATTCTCCTTTGTTGATATCAAGAGAGATTCCGCGGAGAGCCAATGTCTCGACTTCGTCAGTGCGGAATGTTTTGGTAAGGTTTTCTATCTGTATCATGATTAATGTGATTTGTTAAGTGATTTAATAGGGTTTGTATTTGCTGCCTTGTAGCATTGTATCACGACAGATGCAAAGCATATTATTATGGCGAGAAGTGCTGAAATAGCGTATATCCACCAATAAACTGTTATGCGGTAGCTAAACTGTGAAAGCCAGTCGTTCATGACGAAGTAGATGATTGGAATAGACAATATTGCAGCAATCAGAACGAAAAGCATAAATGGTCTGACAAGTTTTGACATCACTTCCGAGCTTGTTCCTCCCATCACTTTATGGACGGCTATGCTTTCTGAGCGCTGACGAACATAATAAGTGCTCATTGCCATAAGTCCAAGCATAGAAATCATGATGGCTATTACTGCGAAGATTGTAAGAATCGTTGACAAACGTTCCTGATATTCAAAATCTTCTTCAATCTGTTGGCTAAGGAATGGAAGCCTAAATATTGAATCAGACATTTCCTTAGAATATATTTCTTCAAACACTTTTTTTACCTGCTCAAGTGCTTGCTGGCGGTCTCCATTCGTTTTTATGTTTATATCCCAGGGGATGAATCTCCCATCAACAAAGGGTCTTGCCTCGATCATTCTCACCGGATGCTGATAAGTCAGGATATTTCCAATTTTGAAGTCTTCCAAGATTCCTGCGATTGGTATTTTATCGCCAAAAGCAGGGTAATCTGTGGCATTCTCATCAAGACCGAGTTCATTAAGAGCCTGGGTATTCACATAGTGTTTATAGACAGAAGCTGAGTTATAATCTTTTTTGAATTTTAAGCCGAAAAGATCCAAGAAAACAGAGTCTACTACGAATTCCTGAAATGATATTGTGCGACCTTCATAGGTAAATGTATTGTTGTTGCCTCTATTGTGGGGTTGGCCCATCGAAAAACTCACTTTATCAACACAGCTTAGCTTCAGAAGCTCGTCTCTGAATAGCTCCGAGTCTTTTTGTCGATTCTCTGTATATTGAAATGGTATGCTGATGATTCCCTCAGGATTATATCCAAGGGGTGCTTCAATCAGATGACGCACTTGAAGATACATTGTAAAAGCACATGCAATCATGACTATAGTTGCTACATTCTGAATGACAATGAAAATCTTTCCGAATATCATATTGGATTTCCTTCGGAACGCTCCTTTTACAGCCTCTATGGGTTTCATTGAAGAAAGCAACAGGGCAGGTATGATACCTGAAGCGAGACTCATTATCAAAAATACTACTATGAGGAAAATGATAGTCGTAAAGTTAAGGCATCCGGTTATGTCTATTGGGGTGTTAAGAAGAGAGGAAGCATATGGTTGCATTAAATAGGCAAGTGCAATACCCAAAAGCATAGAAAAGGCACATAAAATGGTGCTTTCTGCTATAAGTCTCCACATGATGTGCATACGTTCTTCTCCAAGCAGGCGACGAGTAGCCATTTCTTTTGCTCTTTTTCCTGCAAGAGCGACTGTAAGATTGATATAGTTCATTATTGCGAACAAAAGTATGACAATGCCGACACTGAACAGGAGTTTTATCATCTTATTGTCACCGAAATTCAAATGACTGGATCCTAAATCTGAAAAATAATTTTCGTTGAAAGGATATATCTCTAAGTGAATGTTATCTTCAGGTAAATGAAGAATCCAATAGTCGTTCTTAAGTGCTTCCTCATATTCTTTTTTTCTCTTTGTGAGGTCAATGCCCTCTTTCGCCAAGAGCAGTACTTCCGCGTCGGCAGCATTGCCCATATCAGTATTTATAATTGAACTATTGACATATTTCATCATTGAGAAATTCAGAATCATATCGACAGGCTTTTTATCCCATGTCATAAAAGCGGTATTTTTCATTGGTTCCATCACTCCGGCTACTACAAAAGGTTCCTCTTGATAGTTGAATACGATGCTTTTGCCCATTGGATCCCCATCTCCCCAAACTTTTCGGGCATATTCAGGAGTCACTATGATATTGGAAGGATTATCCAAAACTGTCTTTGGATCACCTTGTATGAGCTTGAAGTCAAATATGTCATAAAAGGTGGAGTCAACAAAATAGCAGTTCGTCGCTATCTGTTTTCCATCATAGTCAAGCCATCTGCTATTTCTAAAAATTCCGGTGGATGACTCTATTTCCGGAAATTTGTCTTTTAGGAGAAATTGGAGGTACCAATGAGCACCCATTGACTTATCTCCCCCGAAATCCAATCCGAGATAATACATTCGGTCGGCTTTGGAATGCTGTTTGTCAACATGGCTTTCTTGCCATGTATAGCAACCTATCAGCACGACAAACATCATGCTTATTGCCAATCCGAACACGTCGATGGCTGTGTAGGCTTTGTTTCTGCTTAAAAATTTAAAGTAAGATTTCATATAGTTTTATTTATTTTTTAGATTCATTCGACTAAAGAAATAGGAAATCATTAATCATTAATCTTTAATACGTTAGCATCGCCATATGATTCATATCCGTTTGTAATGACTCGTTCGCCCGGTTCAAGTCCTTCGAGCACTTCATAATATTCCGGATTCTGGCGTCCGAGGCGTATGTTGCGTCGATAGGCTTTTTTGCCGGAAGAGTCGACTACGAATATCCATTTTCCTCCGGTGGTGGAATAAAATGAACCCTTAGGTATCACTACCGCGTCTACCGGTTGTCCGAGCTGTAGACTAAGGTAACAGGTCTGGCCGCTTCGGATTTTTTCAGGGTGTTTTCCGGTGAATACGAATTCTACCTTGAATTTTCCTTCCCTGACTTCCGGGTATATTTTTCGCAGACGTAGGTTCATATCTTTTTCATTACGTGCTGAAGTGGCTGTCAGGTCTTTGTGTACTCGGTCGAGATAATGTTCGTCTATCTGTCCGGTCACCTTATAATTTGTAAGGTCATTGACTTGTCCTATCTTTTCTCCCGCTCCTATGTTTTGGCCAAGTTCTACATCCAGAAGACCAAGCTCTCCATCGATAGGACTGACTATGTTCAGATGTTCCTTACGTTGGCGAATCAGCTGAATGTTTTTTTGCATGTTTGCAAGATTGTCTTCCATTTGGTCTACCTGAGCCAATCGATATATACTGTCCTGGTCAAGACGCTGGTTGATTAATCGTTGTCGCTTCAGTGCAAGCTCATAGTCTTCTTTAGCTTGAAGATAATCTTCTTTGGCAATAAGCTTATCGTCATAAAGCCTTTTACGTTGAAGATAGGCTCTATGCTTTCGTTGCACTTCCAGTTCAAGCTGAGCTTGCTCAGTGCGGTTGTTGAGTCGGTCTTGCTCCATAGATATCTGGGTGTTTCTCAAGATATTCTGTTTCTCAGCAAGTTCGGCTTCCGCATTGAGGATCTGAAGATCGAGATTGCTGTTGCTCAGTCTGACTATTATGTCTCCTTTATGCACCTGTGTTCCTTCTTCAACTACTTTTTCAATCACAATGCCACCTTCTTCAGGACTTACCTGAACGATGCTGATTGGTTCGACTCTGCCATCTACGCGTACGTAATCGTCAAATTTCAAAGATTTGACCTCACCGATGTTAAGTCCTGTTCTTTCTACCTTATATGTGTTGGCAATATCACTTGTTGCGAGCCATATGATTAGTGCGAGGGCCACTATTCCGCAACCTATGTAAGCCCAATATTTAGGTTTGATTCCTCTAATACCCTTTGGTCGTTCGATTTTTACATCCATAGTTTATAGCCTTTATAGTAATCTACGAGTTTATCTTTAAGAAGGAAGAGCATATGTTTTTGCAGTAGCTCCACTCTCGACGAGAAGTAGGTGTTGGCAGAGAGTTGGAGGTCGATCAGCGATAAAAGTCCTTCCTCATATTTTTTCCTGTTGAGCCGATAAGTCTCCGCATCCGCTGCTACCTTTGCATTGAGCGCTTCAATTTCTTTTGCATATCCCTCGCGGTCCATCACAGCTGCTGCAATGTCGTCATGAAGACGACGCTGCTGATCTCTTAGGTTCTCTTTCGCTTGCTCATACGCATATTTTGCTTGTTTTTTAGATGTAAGCCGGTAGAGTCCGTCAAAAATCGGAATGGATAATGTAGCCGATATGTATTCTCCACGATTGTTTAGAAACTGATCTCTGAAGGAGGGTACAGTGTAGCCAGCTGTCAATGTCTTATAATAAGCCGTCGAGATACCGGCATTTAGACTTATATTAGGCAAAAGGTTACCTTTGGCTATATCATAAGTGTACTTACTTGATTTCAGTTGCCTTTGTGCATCTAAAAATTTAGGATTCTTAGTTAGTGCTACCGAATAAATACTGTCAGAAGACTCTTCAATACAAATTGCATGCGATATCGAATAAGTAGTATCTATATCGATAGTTTGTCCCGTTGGCAAATTCATGGCAGACATAAGGGTGAGCTTTGCCTGCTCAAAATTATTTCGCTGATGCACCAGGGCATACTTATCATTTGCTACTGTTGCTTCTGCTTGTACTACATCCGGTCGGCCTTTAATTCCCAGTTCCTCTTGTGTGCTGGTCAGTGTCAGCATGCTTTCGCTCTGGTGCAGTTTCTCTTCAGCGATCTTGATGGAATGTTGATAGTAGAACACATCGGCAAATGCCATCATGGCAGATATTGCGCTGTCGTCGCGTCTCATCTCCATAACGTTGAGATACCTTTCACGTTCATTTCTGGCTCTCCGGTAGCGGTTGAGGGTTTGTCCACCATCAAAGAGGGTTAGAGAAGCATAGACGCCATATCCGTTGTTGAAGTTGGTTATATTATTGTATGTGTTGGTTTCAGGGTCGATGTTTCGTCCCCAGCTGAACTGAGACCCAACCTGAGCGGTCACAGAAGGGAAGAAATCTGCAAGCGCCTCGTTTTTAGTGGCGGCCGCTGATGCTACGTCCCATCTGGCTTGAACTACTGCAGAGGCATGCGTGGCGGCATACTCCATACACTGCTCTAAAGTCCAGAGTTCTTGCGCCGATGCGTTCAGGCCCATTGTGATTGCTATTGTCGTAATAATTTTTTTCATAACGTCTATAATATTCTCAATAGGCGTGCCAAAAAAGTAATTTATTAAAAGATAAGGGTTAAGAGTTAGGGGTTAAGTGGAAGGTGTCAAAAAATCATACACCCTCCTGTCAAGAATTCATACAAAATGATTATACACTTAGTCATTTTTTTAGTTTAGGCACGACTCTTTGGCTGCCATTGATAATTTCCTCTATAACTTCGAGCAGATTTTCAAACATTATTTCCCGCTACTATTAGGAAAATTAAAAAAATAATTACCTAAAACTCCGAAACTATGGAATATTTGTTGTAACTTTGTAGAAAACACAAAGAATATGTCTGAACAAGAACTGAATTCATATAGATTCCTGTCTGGAGATGATCCTACAGATGAAATGCTTGAATGTATCATGCAGGATGCTCTTGAATGTGCGATGACTCGTAGACGTGAAGCAGAAGCAAAAATAAAGACAGAAGTTGAACGTCAACGTAAGTTGTATCGGGAAAAATGGTCCCCTCGTATTAATACATGCATCAATGGATAATTCGAAGCATAAACCCGAATTAATCGTTATTGCCGGACCGAACGGATCCGGTAAGACTACTGTCACCCAACAGTTTCTACATCATGAATGGTCCAACGGAGTCGTATACATCAATCCGGATCAAGTGGCAAAAGATCTATTCGGCGACTGGAATTCTCAGGAGTCTGTTTTGAACGCGGCCAACTATTGTGCAGAATGGCGAGAAAAATGTCTTAAAGAAAGGATAAGTTTTGTTTTTGAGACTGTTTTTTCAGCGGAAGATAAAATTGATTTTATCCTTCGAGCTAAGGAAGCCGGTTTTTTCATTCGTATTTTCTTTATATCAACCACTCATCCTTCCATCAATGCTGCCAGAATAACAAACAGGGTGATGGAGGGTGGACACTCGGTTCCTATTGATAAAATTATAACAAGATATTATAAATCAATCTTAAACTGCGAAATAATCTCTAATAAAGTAGACAGACTTTATCTATATGATAACTCAATTGACGGTCAGATGGCACGTCCTCTTTTCAGATTATCCGACGGTGTTTTAGGTAAAATGTATGTTAACGAAGTGCCGGAATGGGCAAGCAACATTTTACCAGTTTAAATTCAAAATATTGGTAAATCAGACTGAAGCTGTATAGAATCCTATTGATATATTTTGGTCAACAAAATCAGGTTTCAGCCAACTGTGGATATTACCTGAATTGAGGTTGTTATGACCATATTTGCAGAGTATTTGGGCATGTCGTTTTCTTTCATTATTTTTGTGTTATGAAAAAGAACGAAGAAAATAATATAGTTAGCATTGATTCAATCGATGCATATAATAAGCTTTATGGCCTAACTACCGACCATCCACTTGTAACGGTGCTTGACCTTAAACAGGCGACCCGAAGTATCAATCATATCCGAATGGATTATGGTGTGTATGCCCTTTATCTGAAAAATGGTGCGAATTGTACACTTATGTATGGGCGTCAACCATACGACTATCAGGAAGGCACGATTGTAAGTTTCCGTCCCGGTCAGCTGATAGGTGTAGAGATGGATAAGGAAGAGATTGCTCCCGATGTATTAGGACTTCTATTTCATCCTGATCTTATCTTTGGCACCCCTCTTGCCTCAAAAATTGATGGATATAGGTTTTTCGATTATTCTCAGAGGGAAGCACTTCATCTTTCCGCAGATGAAAGGGAAATATTCATGGAGTGTCTTAGGCGAATAAAAAAAGAGATAGAGCATCCTGTCGACAAGCATACTGCCGAAATCGTAGCCAGCCATATACAGGTGCTTCTTGACTATCTGTCACGCTTCTATGAGCGTCAGTTTATCACGCGCCATAAGGTTAATTCAGATGTGCTTACACGTTTTGATGCTGCCTTGAAGGATTATTATTCATCCGGAAAGGCTGCTGATGGAATACCATCAGTGGCGTATTTCGCAGACATTGTCAATCTCACCCCCGGTTATTTCGGCGATATGATAAAAAAAGAGACTGGCAAGACCGCACAGGAACTCATTGCATTGCGAGTAATAGAGGAAGCTAAAAAACGTCTTGTAGATACTTCCGACGACGTAAGTATAATAGCCTATGACTTAGGATTCCAGTATCCACAGCATTTTACTCGTATGTTTAAGAAGCAAACCGGCCAAACACCAAGAGAATACCGTATTGTCGCGACTGCTAAATGAGTTAAGACATACTTACAGCCCTTCAACTTTTACAAAAAGAAAGTTGAAGGGCTGTAAGTATGTAACCAAAATAAAACTTTAAAGGAATTTTTGTGAGATACTTATAATTCACAAATAGAGTCTTGGAAACTTATAACAGAGTCTTTTTGCCATTGACGATGTAGAATCCTTTTGGGAGTTCCGAAATCTGGCGTCCATTTAGCTCAATCCGGTTGCCACTGAGATCGTAGACGCAGGTTGGTTGTTTCTCATCCGTATCAATTATGTTGACTGCATTGTCGTTTGAGAGGGAAAATGTGACATCCAGAGAATTTCCACTTAAAAATTCTTTTATTGATGATGCATTGGCGTGGTCAATTCTTCCAATGGGGGTGTAAGCCCACGAGTTGTCGCCATAGAAGATCACGATACTTCGTCCTTGATAGAGCATTATGTCGCCGGGTCGAGCTGTCATCTGACGGTCATCGCGGGTTATGGAATGGGGGAGGTCTCCTACCTTCTCCCAACCTCCATAATCTGCCATATGGATAGTGAGTGGAAGGAGTTTCTTGAATTCTTCTACTGATGCGTTTGATTCAAGTGTCGCGGTACGTGTCTCTCCGTTTGCTGTAATGAAGAGGGTTGTTTGGGCTTTTGCCATGATAGAAGATAATAATAATATTGCTATTGCAGTAATCGTTTTCATATTAAATGAAGTTACATATTTGTGGTAATTATGATTGTTGATGCAAAATTAGTAATAAATATTCTGGTCAAGCAACCATGATTTTGGAAAGAATGCCCACTTTTTCGGATTATAGAATTAGAACAAGAGGGAGAATGTAGGTGTTGTAATATAAAACAAATAATACACTTATAAATAATACTATGGAAATAAAAATATGGGCTGATTATGCTTGCCCTTACTCCTATATGGGTGAAACGCAGTTGATAGATATAATAGAGCAGCAAGGTCTAACCGATAAGGTACAGATCCGTTTCTTATCATACCAGCTTGATCCGAATGCTCCGGCTATTCCGATAGAGACAATGACTCAGCATTTTATGGATGGTCATAAATTTACGACGGAAGAAACCGAACATCTGATGGCGCGGATCACCAAGATGGCATCTCGTTTGGGCCTTGAATATAAACTTGCGACAACCCAAGTGTGCAGCACATTTGATGCCCATCGTCTGATGGAATATGCCCAGGCTACTGTAACCCAGGAGACATACATCAAATTAAATTTTGCTCTCTTCCATGCAAATTTTATTGAAAATCTAAGACTTTCTGACCATGGTGTACTTTTGTCGATAGCTGAAAAATGTGGATTGGACACTACAGCTGTCAAGGAGGTTCTCAGCAGCGACAAATATGGTGCACAAGTGAAAGCTGAAGAGAAAGAGGTAGATGAGCGCAAAGATTTCGACCTAATTCCTTATATGGTCTTCAATGATTCGACTGTCCTTCAAGGTGTCATAAGCCCCGGAGCAATGAAAAAAGCCCTCGCTTGAATAGAAGTGAGGGCAATAATTCATTCGTCGATGGCAAGCATACTCGGATGTTTTGTTATGAAATCGTTATAAAATTGAGAAGCCTCATATTCTTGAAGAGAAGCTGAATATTGAGCCAACTCGCTATTGCCGTAGATAATGGGGCGATGGTTGAGTCTTTTGGTGACCTTCTCTCCTTCCTTTAGAAGGGCGCGGGCTGCTTGAGATAAATAGCGGTCTTGAAACTTCTCCCAAATATAATCTACTGCCTCTCCGGAGGGATGCACCATGTCAGAAGCATAAAACCGGTAGTCGCGCAGGTCATCGTTCATTATCTCATAAGATGGGAAATATTCAGAATTGTCATTGGCCAGGCATATTTCTTCACATGCCAACTGCAGGATTGCCTTCGACCGGCTGTTCCCTTCAAACCCATCCTTCAGATGACGCACAGGACTGACAGTGAAAATTATTCGCAGGTCAGGATATTTCTCTGCAAGTAATTGTATCAGCTCATTCCATTCCGCTACTATTTCCGTAGTCGAAAGACGGCGGCGTATGAAAGTGTCAGCTGGAAACTTATGGCAGTTTGCTACGATATAGCCCGGACGTTCACGTAGTTCATATATCCAAGCAGTTCCGAAAGTGACTATCAATGTTTTGGCACTAATAAGACTTTTGTGTAGATAAAGAAGTCGATTGAAAAGACGATCCTTTGTATCTTGGTTGCTATAGGTATTGCAGTCGGAATCAGACAGCCAAGAGACCCATAGGCTGTCTCTTTGCGCAAGAGAGTCATTGATTGTGTCAATGACTTCGCTCCATTCAGATGCAATTCTCAGAATTTTAGCAATAGATGCAGGATTGAAGAGTGTACCTGTAATATTGGGAAAGGCTCGCCAGCGACTTATGCGCATACGTTCGCCGATATAGTCGGTGAAGCACGAACCTATAAGTACAACTGATTGTTCCGGATCAAGAAGACGGTCACTTGGCCGAATTGCATATTCTGTTCTAAATTTCATAATATTAATATGAATGCATTATTAGCTGTGCTCAAGCTAAAGCAAGTCATAATGCATATTTTGTTGTCGCTGACTTTCAACTGATAATTTATTAGTGATACTTTTCCAACCTCAAAAAGGCTCCATATGCACATAGATCATGCTTTCCGGTCCGAAGTGTGCACGGATAGCCCGCTCTACGCGGCTTGCTATTTCGTGTGCTTCAACAAGCTTTAGGTTTCCGTCCATCTTAACATGTACGTCAATTGCTATTGTATTTCCAATCTTTCGAGTGCGCAGATTGTGAAGCCCCTCCACTCCTTTGACAGAGAGTATTGTCTTTGTTATTTCTTCTGTCTGTTCCTTTGGAAGAGATGATTCAAGGAGTTCGTTGATTGCCGGTTTTATGATGTCATATCCTGCTTTTATAATGAAGAAACTCACTACTACGGCTGCCAAGGGATCGAGTATTCTCCATTTTTCACCGAAAAACATCGCACCTCCAATGCCAATCATAGTACCTATGGAGGATATGGCGTCGCTGCGGTGATGCCATGCGTTAGCTATGACTGCGTCAGAGTTAAGTCGTTTTCCTTCCCTAACGGTATATCGATAGAGAATCTCCTTTGATACTATAGAAATGATTGCCACTGCGAGTGCTATCCATGTGGGTTCGGGAAGTGTATTTCCTCTAAGGCTATCCCATACTTGCTTCGCACCATTGATAAGAAGACCGATGCCCGCTGCAGCCAGAAGCACTCCTATGATCAGCGTAGCGAGTGTTTCAAACTTGCCATGTCCATATTCGTGTTCTTCGTCGCGGGGCTTGCCGGATATTTTTACAAATATCAGTACAATCATATCTGATATGAAATCAGTCAACGAATGTACAGCATCGGCCACCAGAGCTGAACTGCGTCCCAGTATACCGGCAACAAATTTAATAGCTACCAAAAAAGCGTTGACAATCGTTCCGATTATCGTCACCTTATATATATCCTTTTCACGAGTCTTCATCCTTTATTGATATTAACTCTTATTATAACGTCTGTCGGTTAGAAATAAGATTTTAGATTTATTCTAAATACTGCATAAAAGATGCATTTTAGACTCATTCCAGATAGTATGAAAGGATATTGTTATGATTTAAAAGAAAAAGGTTTCCTCATTTGAGGAAACCTTTTTCTTTCAATATAGCCATAAACGATTCTGACACTGCAGTATTTACTGATTCGGGATAACGGATATCTGTAAATACTTGCGCCAATGAATCCTTTTGATTTTCTTCTACAAACTTCTTGTTGTCAGGAAATTCATCCTTTGCCTTGAAAAGCTCTACGATCTCACTGCGAGAATCCTTTCTGTAAGTTTCATCGTGTTTAATAGCCGATAGTGGCAGACGTTCGCAAGCAACAGGAATAGCCACGGGATAGCCGAGCGATAGGGAAGCTACGGGCACCACCAGATCGGGAAGTTCAAGAAGCTCGGATATTTGATGTGCATTGTAGTTGACTGTGCCGAGATAGCAGGTCCCGAGTCCTTCAGTTTCTGCTATGGTCACTATCTGCTGAGCGTAGATCACTGCATCGGTAAGAGCCATTATAAAGGAATGGAAGTTGTCGTAGCCTGGTTTCGCTCCGCTTGCATTGCACCATTCAGTGAATCGGTTGAAGTCTGCACATACTGTCAATATGACATCAGCACCTGTGGCAGCCGGCTGGTTGAAATGTTGCTTGGCAAGTTGCTCAAGGCGATCCTTGTCGCGTGTCACTATCACACTGTAAAGTTGCATGTTGCCACATGTTGGTGCGCGCATGGCTCGCTCCAGGATATCGTCTAAAAGACTCTCCGGTATATGTCGCTTCTCATAATTTCTGACACTTACCCTTTTGCTGAAATATTCCTTTTCCATTTTATTAAGGTTTTATTCATATTTTACAAATGTTGGAACTGATGATTTACCATCTTTGAAGAGAACAGCTTGGATGATGCAGGATTTCTCCGGAAGTTCAATCGGGTGATCATAGACTGAAGATCCGAGCAGTGCCGGACGTGTGCCATCGAGAGTATAGTGAATCTCTGCATCCGGATATGGGCTGTTCATTAGAATCTTGCCATTCTCAATCATTATACCGGGTTGGCGGAGATGCCATTCTGTATCCAATTCGCTGAGGCGTGGGAGCTCCTTGGTGCCTATAAGCATGTTAAAGTCTTCTGCAGAATAAGTAGGGGCATTGTTCCACCCTCTCTCTGCAAGACCAAGGCATTTGGGAAAAAGCAATCTCTCCATATCCTGTGGATTTCGGATGGTTTCTGCAAAGAGTTTTCCTGATACTCCGATCACTTTCCCTTTTTCTGAGCCATCACGCGGACAAATTGAGTCAGGATATCCCGATAGTGTCTTTAGCTCATCGGTGAAACCGCCCCAAAAGAGACCTTTCTCCTCAGGATGGGGGGTATAGAGCATATCCATATAGAAGTAGTCCACATTACTGATGATGACCGGATATCCGGCTTTTACTCCCTTCACGGCAATATTGTCGTCCATATTATGAGGGGATACCCAGCAGTCCATGCCCCCGACTGAGGGAGCTACTTCAGCATGGAATGACTCGTCGTAATCCGTGCATATATCCTGCCATCCGTAGAGAGGAATATTGCGTTCTCGCATTATGCGTGATATATTCTTTACGTATTCTCCCTGGAGTGCATGGCGCCCGTTGAGTCCTTTGCTTTCGCTCATCTTATTTGCTGATGCCGACCCGTCCCAGGCCCCTTCAGGCACTTCATCCCCTCCAAGGTGGATTCCCATAAGCTCCACCCCGGCTTCTGCATACATTTCGGCTATCTCATCCACTATCTTTGAAATGAACCGATAGGTTCCGGGTAGGGCTGGATTCATAAGGTTGTCATGGTAAAACTGGGCAGTGGAATATTTTGAGCTGTCTCCATCTTCTCTCATTCGATAGGTATCATCTGCCGTATTCTTATATCTTTGTTCCATAGCCTTGACGGCAGCCCGTGCATGACCTGGAGATTCGATCTCAGGAATGACAGATATCCCTATAGAATCGCAATAACGTAAAAAGTCTATAAAATCTTTTCGACTGAAATATCCATTGGCTGTCTCCAAGTTGTGAGTAGGATCACCTGTACCTGCGAATATTTCAGGAAGACATTCGTGGCTGTCAAGCGTATATCCTCGTTTAGATCCGATTTCGGTCAGCTCAGGCAGTCCAGGTATCTCCAGTCGCCATCCCTCATCGTCTGTGATGTGGAAATGGAGTCGGTTAAATCGGTAATCTGCCATAAGATCAGCAATCTTGCGCATCGTCTCAGGAGTCTGGAAATTTCGCGCTATGTCGATCATGAGCCCTCGGTAGGGATAGTCTGGCCAGTCCTCGATTTCTACGCAAGGCAAAGTAGTCACGCCGTTATTGATCAATCTTCGTTGAAGCATCCGGAGTCCCATTTTTATTGCTTTCTCTGATGCCCCCTCGATGGTAGCTTTCTCGGGTGTAAGCGAGATTTTATAATATTCAGGATTTTGGTGCTTTATTATGGAGGTTTCTATAGGTGATCCTGGTTTGAAAACACCTTTCTTTGTAGCGACTTTCTTAAAGGATGGTGCGATATCGTAGGTTGCCGGGTATTTTCCGGTTGAAAGTTTTTCGTTAAGTCGGTAGATAGAGTCTGCGGGGATTACCCATTTCATCCATTCGGAATCGTTCATAGCTGCTTGCACCATATTCTGAGCATTATGTATGGCCACAGGAATGATTTTTCCTCCGTACGATAGTGCATGAAAGGAATCCGGACCTTCAGAGATGCTTCTCAAAGGCCATTCACATTCGACATCGATGACTACATCACAGGCGTTAGTCCCAAATTTAGGTGATTTCAGAAAGTAGTAACCGGCATTTATTTCACCGAGTGAATCTCCTTTCGAAATCATCTTCATAGGGCGTGGAAGTTGAGTGAAGCAAATCCTCTCCACCGAATCTATATTATTGAAGATAAAACGTTGAATGCATCGGTGATCGTTGCTGTCACCGGGCAGAAGTTGCCAGCTTACAGTAGGAGTATAGTCTTTCTTTTGCCCTTCGTGGATGTCTGATTTAGCAATGGCATAAGCCGATGTCGCAGTTAAAAGACAGATAGAAGCTGCCGCAGCTTTTGTATGGTATAATATTTGCTTCATGTAGGTTTTTAATTTTGCGTTGACGGGCTCAAAGACATTCATGCATTGTAACAGCTCTGAATGACGTTGCAAAAATAAGAAAAAAATTAGATTTTTCAAAATTCAAAAACATACTATGAAGCTTAATAAAAAAATAAGTTTAGACAATTTCAATTGATGTCTCGTTTGTTTTCTGATGAAGTCGAAACGACTTCGATTAATAACTGATGGAGATGATATTCATGGTTAAGGTATCTATCTGGAAAAGGCGACCACAGAGAGGATTACCTGCTCCTGTGATTAGCTTAATGACTTCTGTTGCTTGCAGGGATGCAACAATTCCCGGTACCGGTCCAAGCACTCCCATAGAAGAGCATGGTGTCATGCCGCATTGTTCCGGTATGTCTGGAAAAATGTCACGATAAGATGGTCCTTCTGAAAGTTGAGTGGTGATTTGTCCTATAAATCCTCTTACTCCACCAATTACACAAGGCTTTCCCATAGCCTTGGCAGTATCGGAAATGAGATACTTAGTAGAAGGATTGTCGCTTCCTTCCACCACTATTTCATACCTCTCGATGTATTGACCAATATTAGCTTTCGTCAGCATTTTGTCGATGACTACCACTTCCACTGAAGAGTTGATAGCTTTTATTTTCGAAGCAAGGGCCTCCGCTTTTGGTCGGTTTATATCCGCTTCTGTATAAGATAACTGGCGTTGTAGATTGCTCAGGCCAATAATGTCAAAATCTGCCACACCGATTCTTCCCACTCCGGCCGCTGCCAAATACATGGCTGCGATGCAACCGAGAGCACCGGCACCGACCACGAGCACAGATGAGCCGAGAAGGCGCTCTACGCCCTCCCGGCCTATCTCCGGCAGTAATATCTCGCGCGAATAGCGCAACTCTTGTTCTTTATCAAGTGTCATAACTTCAGTCGAAAATTGCATCCCAATCTTTCCATATAGGCTCATAGCCATCGGCACGAATGTCGGCTGCAACGGCCTCCGGGGATCTGGAATCAGTAATTGAAAACTGTTCGAGAGCATTTGGAACCGACGCGTATCCACCTGGCTCCGTTTTGCTTCCTGCGCTCATAGATGTGATGCCAAGCGCCATCATGTTCCGGCGGAAACCATCGCTCTCGCGTGTTGAGTAGCTGATGTCTACGTCGTGGTCGAAGATACGAAAGGCAAACGTCAGCTGTGCCAGCTGTCGGTCGGTGATTACGACTCGTGGTTGGAATCCACTTTCCGACGGACACATCCTTGGGAAGTTTATACTATAGCGCGTACGCCAGTATTTCTTTTGTAGATAGCGGAGGTGGAAAGCAAGCATTGCGGCATCAGTTCGCCATTCCGGTTGGAGACCGAGAAGCACTCCCATGCCGATTTTGTGAAGTCCGGCACGTCCCATGCGGTCATAGCCGTCAAGTCGCCATTCGAATATGCTTTTCATACCGCGTGGGTGACACTTCTGATAGGAAGGTTTGTGATAGGTCTCTTGAAAACACACCACTCCATGAAGCCCATGCTCAACAAGTGTTTCATATTGGGCCTGCTTCATCGGTTGCACTTCTATAGTCAGATTATGAAAGTAAGGTCGACATGTCTCGAGAACATTGCTGAAATAATCTACACCGCATAATGAAGGGAATTCCCCGCTTACGATCAGCAGATTTTCAAATGGTCCGAGTTTTTTGATTGCCTCGCACTCTGCCTTAACTTGAGTCATAGTCAAAATGGTCCTGGTCATAGGATTGTCATGGTTGAAGCCACAATAGACGCATTTGTTCGTGCAAGCGTTTGATACGTACATTGGGATATACATGGAGATGGTGCGTCCAAAACGCTCGAGCGTAAAACGTTGAGAAAGTTGGGCCATTTCCTCAAGATATGTATCCGCAGCTTCTGATATGAGAACCATGAAATCGTCGGTGTCCATATGCTTTTTATTGGTTCGAGCCTTAGCAAGCACTCTTACTACGTCTGTTTCGGTGACACCTGTGATTTTTTCCGACACACCATCCCAATCAATGAGGGTGAGTACCTCGGAAAAATCATTTTGTGTGTGATATTCGGTTATCTGTCGCATTTGTCTGCTATATTTTGTGAAATTCTCATGGCGCAGAAGTTAGGACCGCACATAGTACAGAATCTATCGTCGCTGTCGGGAGCATTACGTCTTGACTCAAGATAATAGGCCCGGGCTCTTTCAGGATCAAGCGATAGAGCAAACTGGTCTTTCCATCTGAATTCATATCTGGCGAGCGAAAGAGCATTGTCGCGTGTCTGAGCACCCGGAAGTCCCTTTGCGAGGTCGGCAGCATGAGCGGCTATCTTATAGGTTATCACTCCATCCCTCACATCCTCAAGTGTAGGAAGCGAGAGATGTTCTTTGGGAGTGACATAGCAAAGCATGGCAGTGCCGAGAGCAGCTATATTGGCAGCCCCAATGGCGGAAGTGATATGGTCATACCCCGGGGCTATGTCGGTGGTCAAAGGACCAAGTGTGTAGAAGGGAGCCTTGTGGCATGAGCGAATCTCTCTCTCCATATTTTCCGGAATCTTATGCAAAGGGACGTGTCCTGGACCCTCTATCATCACTTGCACGTCATGATTCCAAGCTTGAAGTGCCAACTCTCCAAGTATGTCCAGTTCGAGAAACTGGCTTTGGTCGTTGGCATCGTGGATTGATCCGGGGCGCATGCCGTCGCCAAGAGATATAGCTACATCGTAGCGCGAAAGAATCTCGCATATTTCGTTGAAATGAGTGTATAGGAAATTTTCTTCGTTGTGGATAACACACCATTCTGTCATAATCGAGCCTCCTCGTGATACGCAACCGGTTAGGCGTTCCTTTATAAGCTCGGCGTGTTCACGCCTGACCCCGGCATGGATTGTGAAGTAGTCGACACCTTGTTCGCACTGTTCTATGAGGGTATCGCGATATATCTCCCATGTGAGATCAGCAACCTTTCCGTTGACTTTCTCAAGAGCTTGATAGATAGGCACTGTGCCAACGGGTACGGGACAGTTACGTATTATCCATTCTCTGGTCTCATGTATATTGTCGCCGGTGCTGAGATCCATCAGTGTATCGCCTCCCCAGTAGCAGCTCCATACTGCTTTTGCTACTTCCTCTTCTATTCCGGATGAAAGAGATGAATTACCGATATTCGTATTTATTTTCACTGAGAATCCACTCCCAATGATCATCGGTTCTGCCTCCGGGTGATTGATGTTGGCAGCGATTACCGCGCGTCCGGCCGCAACTTCATCTCTTACAAATTCCGGAGTGATATGACTCTTTATCCCGCGTCTTGCGTTATCAAGGTTTTCGCGTATCGCCACATATTCCATCTCAGGAGTAATAATACCTTTCCTTGCATAGTGCATCTGTGTCACTTTTTTTCCTTCTTTCGCCACACGGGGACGATGGCGAATAGGAAAGCGGATTGAATCCAGATTATTGTCGGCTTCTCTCATCCGGCCATACTTGCTCGTAAGTGTCTCAAGTTCTACGGTGTCTTCACGCTCTTCCACCCATTTTTGTCTGGTTCTCGGCAGTCCGGCATTGATGTCATGATTGTATTCCGGGTCTGTGTATGGCCCGGATGTATCATAGATGGCTATAGGCTCGTTAGGGCGTTCGATGCGCTGTCCCTCCCTGATTGTCACTGTAGGATGCTGGATCACTTGTCGCATACTCACTCGCAATTCCGGATAGAGCTTTCCAGACACGTATATCTTCTCGGAATCTGGATAATTATTGATGTCGATGTCTGCTATTTTCATGGGGTCAAAAGTTTAGAAATGAAGTAAGAGGGCTTGTGGCGTTTGCAGAGTTGCTTATTGCACCCGGACCGGCGAGGTATGCCTTACGTCCGGCGATGGTTGCGAGACGGAATGCATCCGCCATAGCTACGGGGTCGGAGGCTACTGCAATGGCTGTATTTACCAGTACAGCGTCAGCTCCCATCTCCATGGCGGCTGCCGCGTGGGAAGGAACACCGAGTCCGGCATCCACTATCACCGGAACTTGACTCTGCTCGATGATGATCTCAAGAAAGTCTGATGTACGTAATCCTTTGTTGGTTCCGATTGGTGCCCCAAGAGGCATCACAGCAGCAGCTCCTACCTCTTCAAGACGTTTGCAAAGAACTGGGTCGGCTTGAATGTAGGGGAGTACCACAAAACCGAGGCTTGCGAGTTCCTCAGTCGCTTTCAATGTCTCTACGGGATCCGGAAGAAGATATTTAGGGTCCGGATGTATCTCGAGTTTGATGAAGTCTGTGTGGAATATATCTCTGCTCATCTGTGCCGCGAGCACAGCCTCCTTGGCATCGCGTACTCCGGAAGTGTTGGGAAGCAGTTGCACATGTTCGCGATTGATATGGGTCAGCATGTCGTCAGTAGCCTCGTTGAGCATATTTATTCGTTTCATGGCTACAGTGATCATTTGCGACTCAGAAGCCAAAACGGCATTGAGCATCAATTCAGGAGAGGCGAATTTGCCTGTGCCAACGAACAGGCGGGAGGTAAATTCACGGCCTCCGATGATTAGTTTATCGTCCATTTTATATTTATTTAGAATTCGTAAATAAGTTTAAACGACTTCAAAAGTTTTAGTATCTGTTGAGTTGCGGCTACCGGATTGTCTGAATGGTTGATTGCACCACTTACAGCGATTCCGCTTACTCCGGTGTTCATGATTGGAATTACATCATCGGCTGTGATTCCCCCTATTGCGATTGTAGGAATTTTTGAAATCATTTTCAGATGGTCTGTAATTTTGCGATATCCTTCGAGTCCGAGGATAGGTGAGAGTCGTTTCTTCGTAGTCGTAAAGCGATAGGGGCCGATACCGAGGTAATCTACAATTTCAAGAGGCAGCTTATTGATGTCTTCTATGGAATTTACAGTGCAGCCAATTATCTTTTTCCCACCGAGTATTTTGTATGCTTCCGTAGGGTCCATATCTGTTTTTCCAAGATGTACACCATCGGCATCACATTTGGCTGCGATGTCCACGCGGTCGTCGACTATAAGGGTTGCTCCTACGTCCCGGCAATGAGGCAAAAGAGTTTTAACTGCATGCTCCACCTCTTCGTCCGGAGCCTCTTTCATACGCACTTGTATCCAGCGGCATCCACCCTTTAAGGCTAAGAGGGCTTGCTTTATTGTCCCTTCGGTAGTCGTGCTGTCTGTTATAAATTGTAGCATTTAAGATCGTTTATAAATTTGTTGAAATCTGTATTCCATGCATATCCGAGCATTGCAGCTCCTTGATAGCCTCTTTCTTTTAACTTCGGTAATCTTGCAGGAGAGACTCCTCCTAAAGCCACCACTATGCCATGCTGACTGCACAGGAACTCTTCTACAGGATTGAAGCAAGCGGAGAGATAACCCGGTTTTGAAATAGAGTCAAAGACTGGTGAAAGCGTTACATAGTCGCATTTGGTAGACCATTCTGCTGCTTCGGAAGGGGAGTGGCATGAGCGGGAGTGTAACCCTTGGCAATTCTCGTCATGACGAGTCGCAGAAAAATGCCAGCCAATTCCAGGAAAATCCTGAAGTAGTTCAGGATTCGAATGAATAGACAACCGATTGATAAATTCCTTCGGGATTTCGGATATAAGATGTCTCATATCCTTGACTCGCATATCTGGTTTGCGTATATGAACCCGGTTGACAAGTCCGCTTTCCAGCATGGCTGTAATTCTTTCAGCTTCTTTCTCCACCACTTGATCCGGCAGAGTCATTACAATTATTTTCATCCTCCGTAAGCAGCACTGATGATCACAACCTGATCTCCTTCTTTTAAGACTGTGATATGACGGGCCTCACGTGATACAAATTTACCATTGAGAGCAGTTGCAACGCCTTCAGAAGAAAAGTCAGTGAGAAGGTCGGCAATTGATGAGTCTTTTGCGATATCGCGGGGTTGATTGTTAATGTATATTTTCATGATTATTAAATATTTTATAATGGAAACCTCATATTGGCATTTTTCTTTAAGTCATTGGTTAGCCAGTTTTTTGCCGTTTCTACTGCAACCGGTATATTAGATTTTGAGTCTTCCTGCAATGCAAGTGCGCAAGCGATAGCTGTAGATAGGCGGCAGCCGGTGCCATGAGTGTTTGAAGTATCAATCCTTTTTGTTGGAAAGGTATAAAAGCAGTCTGAGTCAGTGACATAAAGTATGTCTGCGTTGTATTCTGCATGTCCTCCTTTGATGAGTGCTGACTTACTTCCATATCTTAGAGCAAGAGCTTTAGCTGCACATCGGGTATCTTGAATGTTAAGGATTTTTCTACTCAAAAGTATCTCGGCTTCAGGAATATTAGGTGTGATTATAGTAGCGATTTTGAAAAGTGAGTTCTTCATGCCCTCGATTGCTTTTTCGTCGGCAAGTATATGGCCGGAAGTAGAGGCTATCACGGGATCTACCACAATGTTCCGGATATGATAATTGACTAAGGTTTGAGCTGTAATCCTGACGGATTCTTCATCTGGAAGCATTCCTGTTTTCACGGCAAACGGACACACTTCATCAAGAAGCGCCTTAAGTTGTGCTTCCAAAAAGATTGAAGTGTTTAATACGGAACTGACACGTGTGGGGCTTTGGGCAGTCAGAGCAGTAATGGCAGCCATACCGTAGCATCCGAATGCTTCGCAAGTCTTGATATCCTGCTGTATGCCTGCTCCTCCTGAAGGATCGCTTCCCGCTATGCTTAAGACCGGAATATAGATTTGAGTTTTTGTTGTATCCATGCTTTGATGTATATATAGCCTGGAAACAACGGAGGCGACTCCCTACGGCAGTATTAACTGCATCAGGTCAAAGGGTATTATCTCAGCCCGGAGGGGCACCCCTGTCGTTTTCCTCTGCAAAGATAATTACTTTTTTTATAAAAACCAAATATTTTTTGTTCTCTCCGTTTAAAAACTCATAGATTGGTGACTTATTTATCCTTCCCAAACTTAATGTTTTAGCATGTCGGCCATCAGGGCAAGATCGCTGCTGACTTCTCCTTGAAGTAGATATGCTTCTTTGCGGGATAGGAGTTTGGAGTAGATATCTCCTGCTTTTTCTTCATCTTTTTCAAGATAAAGGGCAATTGCACAGAGAAGACGTTCTTTCGACGACATCATTTTTCTATAAGCTTCGATATATTTCCTGAGATCCTTGTCGAGAATTGCATCCGCTTTTTCAATATTACCAGTTCGAAGATAAAGGAAGGCAAGTTCACAGGCTATTTCTTTCACATATAGTGGCATGATTTCCTCTTTGTGAGAGTAGAGATCTTCGATGCATGCTAATGCCTCATAATATTTCTTCTCGTCTACAAGACGAGAGGCATACATAAGAGGAATCGAGACTTCGAGAGCGTTGTGGTAGTCAATGTCTTTGGGATTTTCAAAGTATTCATCAGGCATATCCTTCGGTCTGATACCATTTTGTATGAGAGAATTTGCACGGAGTTGATTGACTATTCCCCTTTTGCTTAGCAGATTTTTCTTTAGGATTTTCATATTGTAGCCATCATTGCCCACTCCTCCTGCCATCATAGGAATGCCATTTAGAAGAATCATTATGGCGTCTACGGCGACGAATACACCTAAGGCTTCAGCTACAAATGGATTCAGAGGTAGCAAGAAGAAGGGTAGGGCTATGGCGAGCACAATAATATTTGCCATTACTCCTCCGAAGTTGTACCATCCGGTAGGAATATCTTCAAGAGGAAGGTCGGGAGGAGTCAATAGGCATTGTCCCCCGGTGCCGGCTACTGCGAATTTCTTGATGCGGTACTTTCCATTCTCCTTTAAAAGGGTATAATTGAATATTCGGAAACTTACGAACTTATATCCTGTCAGTAGTCCGCAAACAAGATGACCCAGTTCATGAATAGGCACAAGGATCAGAAACGATAAAATCATAGCCCCTACTGCTACCAGAAATACGATTAATCCTTCCGAGAAGTCAATGGAATAATATTTCTGGATATATTCAGACCATGTGGTATCAGTAAAGGCTATCGTAATCAAACCTCCAAATAGCAATCCAATTAGTCCTCCTGCCAGCAGCCCCAAAATCAATTTTAATACGGTCTTCATTTTTATATGTCAATTAAGTTTCGCAAAATGAAGTTTAAACAACTTCAATGTTTAGAACTTGCAAAATTATGAATAATTAGTGAATAATGCAAAATAAAGGTCTATATTTTGATAAATGAATTATATTTAGTAATTTTGCCAAAGAACTCAAATATTGGTAATATGAAACGCAAGGTGACTTTAAGTACATACTCCATAATCATAACAATCTGCTCGATTGCTTTACTATCGATATTGATGATATTAAATCTTCATGAGGGCATGGATTGGCTTGCTTATCTTATAGCTGGCTTGTTGGTGGGCGAATGTGTTCTTGCTCTTTTCTTTACCCCCCTGTCCGTTTCGGTAGAAGATGGGTGTCTTAACATTAACATGTCTTTGCGGACGAAGTCAATTCCTTTGCGAGATATTCAATTGGTGGCAAATTGTCCTCCTACAATGTCAGAAAAACGTATATGTGGTAGTGGTGGATTTTTTGGCTACTGGGGTTGGTTTAGCGAACCATCCATCGGAAAATATTTTGCTTACTATGGAAAAGCTTCAGAGTGTTTTCTTGTGCGCCTTAAGAGTGGAAAGCTATATATGCTCAGCTGTATCGATCCCCTTGGGATGATGGAATACATAAATTCAAAGCTTTCTGCATGAGAAAGTAATAATGCCCGCATCCTTCACAGGAGGCGGGCATTCAGGCTTCTCATGGTAGTCAGAATAAAAGGTTAGTTCGTTAATAGCCTATTTTACTTGAAGATCAATGGAGCGAAATGATATAAGCTTTCGCGCCATACTGGCCAGGTATGTCCACCCGGTGTCTCGAAATAATCGTATTTTATTCCGATTTTGTCAAAACGCTCGCGCATCACACGGCAATTTTCGTAAGCGATGTCTTCCTTTCCACCCATAGAGAGCCAGAAGACCTTTAATCCATCATTAAAAGCATCCTTATTTTGGGTCAGTATATCGTAGTATTTCTCTGAGTCCATTTGGACACCGAAAGGATTGGGATTGGCAAACCATCCCGAACTGAACACTCCTAAGTAGGCGAATTTGTCAAGATTGGGGATTCCGGTATTAAGAGTCTGTATTCCACCCATAGAGAGACCGGCAAGCGCTCTGTTTTCCTTTCCGGGTTTTACACGGAAGTTTTTCTCCGTCATTGGAATTATGTCGTTGAGCAATTCTTTTTCGAAGTCGGGTGTGTTGCCGTCTGCCATCACTATGATCATCGGAGTGGCTTTGTTTTGAGCAATAAGGTTGTCCATTATTACGTCAGTGAGTCCTTGAGTGGCCCAACCACGTTCATCTTCTCCTCCTCCATGCTGAAGATAAAGCACTGGATATTGTTTGTTAGATTCGTCATAGCCGGGTGGACAATACACATACGCCTTTCGCCAATCTCCAGAGGTAGTGGAATAGAATCTCTTCATTCTTATATCGCCGTGCGGCACATCTGCCACATAGAAGCGGTTGTCTCCTTCAGGGTAGGGGATCTCAACGCCGCTTGTATGCATACTGCAGCCATAGAACGATTCGCTTGCAGGATCAGCCACCTGCACTCCATCTATAATTAGGAAATAGTAATGGAATCCCGGTGTAAGAGGATCTGTTGTCACTGTCCATTCTCCTTCGGAATTTTTCTTCATGTCATATTTCTTTCCGAGGTCGATCTGTACAGATTTTGCTTCAGGTGCTTTCACTTTAAATTCCATTCTGTTGTCGGGCAGAAGTCGAGGATATCGGGCATTTCGTACATTCAGAGGTGCACGTTTTCCTGGAAGGTCTGACTCGTCAGGCTGATGGAAGAACTGTGCGCTTGCAGTAGAGGTGCATAGTCCTGCGAAAACAAGAAGCAATGGATAGAATATTTTTTTCATGCTTGTTTTGGTTTGTTTATCTTATCTTAGTTGTTTAAACGTGGTTTTTATTAATTTAAGTTTCGCAAGTTCTCCTAAGGATTATAAGTTAGGAGGTTATAGGGTTATTTCTTAGAATATTCCAATTATCATATTTATCTTATAACCTCATAACCCAATAACCTTATAACCTTCGACTTTCGCAAGCGAAAGTTGAGTTAATAATCTTCAGTTTATCTCTTTATTATAATTTTTAGAATTCGTAGACAAGTTTAAACAACTTCATCAACTTCTTAGCTAAAGAGATGTATTATTTTTGCAAAGTTAGAAAAATATTGGATTTATCCATTTGTACTTTTAGGTAATTAACATATAAAAATAGATAATCCCTAATGATATGATAAAAATTCAAGATTTTTATTATTGCAGATTGAATTTTTTTGTATATTTTTGTGAGTCGGTTCATTAGAGATATATTACACTGATTATGTTAGCTGACGAGCCATGAAAAACTTTTTTGGAAAGAATTATATACGCTATCGTTTGCATGACACAGTATGCCATTGTAAAGAGTTGCACATTGCTTTGCAATGTGTAGTTATTGTCATAGGTGTATTATTGGTGTGTATGGAGACAATATCAGCGAAGGAATATAACTTTTCGGAATTTGTCTCTGTAAGGGGCCAAAACGGCGTTCCAATGTCAGGAATTACCGCTCTTACTGAAGATGGGGATGGCTTCATATGGGGTGCTTCAAGAATGGGACTTATGAGAGCTACTCCATCTGATGTCAAGATGTATGAATTGCCTGTCTCCACTTCCGATGTCATGCAGATGAAGCTTGCATATAATAAAGGAGTGCTGTGTGCGGCTACGCAAAATGGAAAGGTTTTTCGCTATGATAGGATTCGGGATCGCTTCGAGCACTGGTTTTCAATTTCTGACACTTTAGGAACGACCGACTGGATATCTAATCTTGTAATTGATAATAATGGTATGCCATGGGTCAGCACCAGTCTCGGTATATTTAAGTTCCACGATAATGTCTTGAGTCGCATGGGGCCTGAAAATTATGGCTATTCCTATGTCGTTCCGGTAAGGGAGGATGAAATGTTTGCATTGGATGGTGGCAATATTTATATGATTTCCAATGGTGGCAAAACGTTTTCCCATATTCCCGGAAAGTTTGAATCTTACGTTTCAAATGCAGTATATGATCCAATTAGTGACAGGGTGTTTCTTGGCACATATAAAGGTGAACTTTGGACTTATGACTTTAAAGAAAAAAGACTATATAAGATAGCGGATAGTTCGCTTGGTGGTTGTATCATTAGGTCGATTCTTGTGCTTGATTCAGACTCTCTATTAGTAGGGTTGGAAGGTGGTGGCATAATTATGCTTGATTCAAACAATGGCAAAGTGCTTGCAGAAATGCTGGCTGATATAGATAATCCGTCGTCGCTGAAAGGAAATAGTGTCTTTGCTATGGTAGCCGATATTCAAGGTCGTCTATGGGTGGCTACTACGAGTGGAGGCCTTCAGTATTCAGATGAAGATGGGGGAGACGCGGGAAGAATAATTCATCGTTATAATTCCTCTTCCTCGCTACATAACAATGAGATTAATTACTTGCTTGTAGATAAAGGTGGAAATCTTTGGGTGGCTACCAACGACGGAATAAGTATTCGGTCTGCCCTTGATGGGTCATGGCGTCAGTTGTATGGAGGGCGTCAATTATCGGTATTGTCGCTTGCTCAAGATAGGCGGGGGCTTATTTATGCATCCACTTATAGCAATGGAATTTATGTCTTAGACCCGGTTTCATACCGGCAAATTGAGCAATTTACAGCAAAGGATGCGGAAATCTTTGGCAAAGGAGCGTACGTTTTTGCTTGTTTTACAGACAGTGAAGGAGATATATGGTTTGGTGGTGTAAAAGGAGATATCGTATGTTATTCTCCTTCATCAGGGAATTTCAGGAAATATGAGTCACATCCTGTATTCTGTTTCGCAGAAGAGACACCGGGCGTAGTGCTTACTGGTGGTGGCGATGGGCTTATCTCCATCGACAAGAAATCTGGCAAGACTAAGACTCTACTTTCCGATAATGTGGTGCAGAAGATTGAGGTAGATGGATCACTATTATGGATATGTACTTCGGGTAACGGAGTGATATGTTTGGGTCGAACATTTGGAGATATGAAATCATTGACAGTCAATGATGGATTGCACAGTAACTTTACTCGGAGTCTTATAAAGCAAGATGGTCGGTTGTGGATTGGCACTGCGTTAGGTATGAGTTGCTATGATATTAACTCCGGGAAAATGCTTCAATTGCCGGGAAAGGATATTTTTACAAGCGACGCTTTTCGTGAAAATTCATCGTGTGTGCTCCCTGATGGAAAACTGGCATTTGGAACCAATAATGGAATAGTATCGTTTTTTCCCAATAAAATCTTAGACAATAGTAGCAAAGGCAAGATATTTTTTAATGACATCAAGGTTTCCGGCCGCTCAATACGTTCAGACTTTGATATGGAACTCTCGGTGCCAATTGATAGTCTTAAGGAACTGGTGTTGAAGTATCCTCAAAATTCATTTACACTTTCAATGCTGCCACTTGGCAATGTGGGTTCAAATGTGATGTACTCATGGTGTCTGGAAGGTGTTGATAAATACTGGACTGAGTTGACTTCTGCGTCTTCTATAAATTACGTTAATCTTGATCCGGGTAAATATAACTTGAAAGTGAGGATGTATGATGGTGGAGTTGTGTCTGAAAGAGACCTGTCCATAAGAGTCAGACCTCCGTTTTGGAAAACATTATGGTTTCGGATTGTTTTCATTTTTGGACTCTTGGTGATTTTGGGAGTTATCGCTCGTCATTATGTAGAAAGTATGCAACGCAAGCATGCTTTCGAAAAACTCCTTCTGTCTCTACAAATAGCTGAGAATATAAATACTCCTCGTGAACTGCCTTATATTCAGGCGATTGATGAGATTGATGAAGATGATGAGGATACTCTCGAAGTGGGGAGGGAAGGCAAGAATGATGATATTTCTATGCCTAAAGATATCGAAGATAGTCAAGCACAATCTTTACCGATAGATGATGCAGAGGAAAATGAGAAAAATGTCATCGACGATGAATTCCTTGCTAAGGCTATGGAGTGCGTACGTGATAATATCTCAAATGAAGCTTTCGGTAAGGGTGAGTTTGCTTCTGCCATGATGATCAGCCAGTCGTTGCTCTACAAGAAAATCAAAGCAGCCACTGATATGTCGGTCGTAGAGTTCATTAGGTCTATACGTCTCAATCATGCCATGACTCTTCTGACAAGTGGCAGATATAATGTGACAGAGGTAAGCGAGATGTGTGGTTTCTCATCGCCAGCCTATTTTAGCCGGGTCTTCAAGGAAAATTTTGGTAAGTCTCCGTCAGAGAATCTGCTTAAAAAGTCATGATTATATCTCTTCTTGCCTTTGGTTGTGGTGTTCACTCGTTTCTTGGCGTAATAAGAATTATCAAGGGGTAGGAAAGTGTATTATTGTTTGGGATAAAAAAAATTATTATTCGTAATCTATTGCTTGAAAAAATAATAATTGTCCCTGGTTTATCTAAATTTATAAATAGAATATCTAAAAGTGAATAGTTAAGTGTTAATGAAAGTTTAATTTTGCGACATAATGTTAACCAAATTTAAAACTAACACCTAACAAAAGCTTATGAAAACAAGATTCCTGATTTTGCTATCGTTCTTGTATATTGGCATTATATCTGCCATGGCACAGTTCGAGGTAAAAGGTACAGTTGTCGACGCGAGTGATGGTGAACCACTCATTGGTGCCTCAATTTTGGAAAATGGCACTCATAATGGCACCACATCCGATCTGGATGGTAATTTCAAATTAAATGTGAAGAGCAGTAATGCTACATTGGTAGTATCCTATGTTGGTTATGCTTCTCAAAAAGTATCTCTTAAAGGTCAGAGCAACGTGGTAGTCCGCATGAGCCAAGAAGACAATAGTCTTGACGAATTGGTTGTAGTTGGCTATGGCGTTCAGAAGAAGAGTGACCTCACAGGTTCTGTATCTTCAGTTTCTGCCAACGATCTTAAGGGTCTGGCTACTACGGATGCCGGTGCAGCCCTCCAAGGTAAGGCATCTGGTGTGCAGATACTTAACACCTCGGGTGCTCCTGGTGAAGGTGCAAAGATTCGTATCCGTGGTTACTCCTCCAACTCCGGCGAACTTGGTCCTCTCTTGATCGTAGACGGATTGAAAGTTGACAATATCCAGTATCTTGATCCCTCCATGATTGAGTCTATGGAGGTGCTTAAGGATGCAGCTTCCGCGGCCATCTACGGTGCTCAGGCAGGTAATGGCGTTATCCTTATCACGACAAAGAACGGTGCCGTGCAAAATAATCAGCCGAGAGTAGTCTATTCTTTCAAGGCCATCAACCAGCGTCTTGGTAAGACTCCTGAGATCTTTGGTGCTCAAGATTTCATAGAATATAAAGAACTCAGTGGTGAAAATATGAAGACTCTTTGCATGGATGCGGGATATATCAGCAAAGATGCAGGCGACGATTGGAAAAAACAAATACAAGGAACTGATTGGATTGATGCAGTGTTTGCTCCAAGCTGGGCTACTCAGCACTCTGTCGTTTTCCAGAATGGAAATGACAAGGGCAATTTCTTCACTTCAATCAATTATGTAAACAACGACGGTATCGTGCGTGGTAAGAAAGACACTTACGATCGTCTGACAGCACAGCTCAATGCTGACTACAAACTTTACAACTGGATTAAGATAGGAACAAACACAAATATCGAAAGATGGCATACCCGTTCAGTTACTCAACAGAGTGCCTATGGCTCCATGCTTACTCCTGCTCTTCTTATTGATCCATTGACTCCCGTTTATTTCGAAAGTGTTGATGAATTCTCTACCGATATGAGGGATGTGTACAATACCAAACCTGAAAATATCTGGATAGCTCCTAATGGAAAGTTCTATGGCACTTCAAAATTGGAGAAGGATGACAACGGTAACCCACTCCTTCAGCGTGACCGCAACAACAACCGTAGCTCAGGATTCTCCGTTCGCGGTACGGGCTATCTTGATATCATCCCTGTAAACTGGCTCGTATTTACATCCCGCTTCTCTTATCGTATAGCTCAGAGCAATAGCCATAATTACTCCAAGCCTTATTATATGAATGGTCAGGCCAAAGCTGACGACTATGAGATTTCTGCGAGCGCCAACAATAACTACTATTATCAGTGGGAAAACTTCTTCAACTATAATAAGACATTCGGAAAACACGCTACAAGCGCCATGATCGGTATGTCATACACCCAGTGGAAATCAGATAATGTCTCTGCTTCTGCTAAGGGCAACGGTGGCAATAAGATTCTTAATGGTGATACTTCAGTGTTCGAATATCTTGATTTCGTAAACTCTGCAGAGACTACTACCAAGGGTATCGGTAACATCGTGAATCTTTCTACGAGCCTTTCGTATTTCGGCCGCGTGATGTATTCTTATGACAACCGCTATAGCGTTCAGTTTAACTTCCGTGCCGATGCATTCGATACATCTAAACTTCCTAAAAATAAGCGTTGGGGCAAGTTCCCATCTGTATCTGCCGGCTGGACTATCAGCAACGAGCGTTTCGTGGTAGATAATGTTAATCCCGATGTGTTATCATTCCTTAAGTTGCGTGCATCATGGGGTCGCAATGGTAACATCAACGTCCTCAATAATTATCCTTATCTCTCTGTTATAGCTCTTAATCAAGCTTGGTATCAGTATGGTGATGATCCTGCCCAGCACTATGGGTCTTATCCCAACCGTCTGGCGAATCCTAACCTGAAGTGGGAGACATCCGAACAGTTCGACCTTGGTCTTGATGCCCGCTTCCTTGATGGCCGTCTGACTGTCGGTCTTGACTTCTACAATAAGAATACAAAAGACCTTCTCGTAAACATCACTCCGATTCCGGAGGTTTACGCTAATGGCGAGACTACTATCAATGCCGGTAGGGTCAACAACCGTGGCTTTGAGGCTGAAATCGGTTGGAGAGACAACATTGGTGAGTTTACTTATGGCATCAACGCCAACATCTCAACCCTTCGCAACCGCGTGACTTATCTTTATGATGACATCGATCGTCTCGAAGACAGCAAAGGTGGTGTAGACGGTACTAACAATTTGGTCCGTTCTGCTTTCGAACAAGGATATTCTCTTTGGTATTTCAGGGCATTCGACTATGCCGGGGTTGATAGAGAGACTGGTGCTCCTCTTTTCCGCAATGCTGCAGGTGAGATCGTGAGTTCTTCTGAATTGGCTGACAGTGATATGAAGTATATCGGTTCTCCTATACCGAAGTTCACTTATGGCATAACTATCAATCTTGCTTACAAAGGATTTGACTTTACTGCATTTGGTACAGGCGTAGCCGGCAACAAGATTTTCAACATTCTTTACCGTGCTGAGTCTCCTATGCGTAATTCATTGAAGTATTACATGGATAATGCCTGGACTCCTGAAAATAAGGATGCAACGATGCCAGATGTAAAGACTGTAGCTAAAGATAAAAACTTCTGGAGCTCAAGTGCTTCAATGTTCAATGGCTCTTACTTCAAGATCAAGCAGCTCCAGTTGGGCTACACTGTTCCGAAGAAGCTTACTCAGAAGGCTTATATCAAGGATCTTCGCGTGTTCTTCTCTCTCGATGATTTCTTCACTTTCTCCAATTATCCGGGTATGGATCCGGAGACTGCTACTACTGCCAAGACTTCCGGTATGGGCTACGACATCGCGTCTTATCCTACTATGAAGAAGATTACATTCGGCGCTACTATCGGTTTCTAATTAGTCGATCCTGATATAAATAATGTTACAATATTAGAAAAATTTCATCATGAAAAAGATATTTTTATCACTCTCCGTTATCTGTGCCGCATCTTTCCTCTCCGGATGCGAGGATAGGCTCGACATCCAGCAGAAAGGTGTGATCTCCAACGAGACTTTCTATAAGACGGATGACGACGCACAGAATGCTCTCAACAATCTTTACCAGTGCTTCTGTCTCCATGTGGCTGGAAATGATGGTATATATGTAGCACTTCCGGTCCTCTTCAATGAGGCTGGTGATGACATGCTTGCTGCCGGCAATATGTATGGTGACAATGACTTTGGCGCTCAGATCAACGAGTTCCGCTATGACACTCAGAATGAAGTGATCAGAGAGACTTATAAAGGTCTTTATGCGGTGGTATATGACAGCAATGTGATTCTTGATAATGTTTCTGATGATTCCCCCATAAAGAAGCGTGTGCGTGCTGAGGCTCGTGCTCTTCGAGCTTGGTCTCACCTTATGCTTGCTATTGGCTGGAACTGTCCCCCTCTCGTTGACCATGTCCTTCCAAGTGATGCGCTGCCTACAAACTATGAAGGTGGTCATGACGGTCTTCTCGAATGGGTGGCTCAGGAAGCAGAGATGGCAGTAGCTGATCTTGATGAGCGTGCTAATCCCAACGACAAAGTTGGTGCTTCAAAGGTGACTAAGGGTTTTGCTCTCACCGTTGCCGGTAAGGCTCATCTGTTCCTTGGCAATTATGATAAGGCAAAAGCTGATCTTAAGCAAGTGATCAACTCCGGCAAGTATGAACTCGTTCCTGCTGACCGCTGGGCTAATCTTTTCCACGCGTCTGGCGACCTTTGCGAGGAGATGATTTTCCAAGCAAACTGTCTTGATAATCCCAACATCGGTGACTGGTCTAATAAAATTCAGCGCACTTCCTGGATGTGGATTCAGTTCTGGAACTGGCGTACCGACAAGCTTGCAAACAGACCATCCTTTATCGGAACAGATGGATGGGGAGGACATTCCATAAGAGCTGATTTCGCAGAGAAAATGCTTGCTAATGATGGTGATTCTCCTCGCCGTAAGGCTACTTTCATGACTCCCGATGAATTCCTCTATGAGATGAAATGGACTGATCAGACCGAACAGATG
The DNA here is from genome assembly GCA_964432215.1 of uncultured Sangeribacter sp. Lineage (GTDB taxonomy): Bacteria > Bacteroidota > Bacteroidia > Bacteroidales > Muribaculaceae > Lepagella. Next base: position 8,269 of record CAYSMP010000003.1, on the reverse strand, counting down.
TCTCGTGCGGAGCGTGAGACTTCCGATCAGATTGGAATCAAGGCTTTAAGCGGCCTTTACGGTTTCGGCGGATATTTTGCTCATAAGATTGTGCCTTGGGCTGAAGATAATGAAAAGGGTTGGTATGGCTTTAAGAATTTTACTGTCTTCCGATATGCAGAAGTGCTTTTGATGTATGCAGAGGCTTGTGCTCAGACCAATGACAATGATGGCTTGCAATATCTCAATGCTATTCAAAATCGTGCCGGATCTGCTCACGTTTCGACTGCTCTTAATATGACTGAGGTCAAGAATGAAAAGATGTTTGAGATGTGGATTGAAGGTGTTCGCTTCCCCGACATGGTACGCTGGGGCGACACAGATGGAATTGTCAACAATGGTAAGGATATTCCTTCTACATATGATGCGTTCTTCACTAAGGGAGAAGCCAAGCATCGCCTTTATGTGGAAAAATCAAATCCTAACGTTGGTCCGACAGGGTTCGTCAAAGGAAAACACGAATACTTTGCGTATCCTTATGATGTGACTTCAAGAAATCCGAACTTAGTGCAGAATCCAAGTGGATTATAAATAAGAAGTGCGCAAAAATTGATGATAATTAAAGGGAAGCCGTTGAAGCAGCGGCTTCCCTTTAGTTTAACTCTTCATTGTAATTTTTTGAATTCGTAAATAAGTTTTAACAACTTCAAAGTCTGAGACAAATATAATCATTAAATATTTGTTTTTTTTTCCTATTTGTCTTAATTTTGCACTCAAAATCAAAAGAAAGATGCTCAGAAGAGGTAATAAATATAGATGCTTTTCAAGAATCGTCCTGATGTTTGGGTGTAGGATTCTATTCTTTGTATTGTTTTTTGTCGGAAGTTTATCTCTTCCGGCTGAATCCTATAGTCAGATTATAAAGAAGGCAGGAGAGTTGTTTCGTCCCTATCAAGATAGTCAAGAGATTGATTCGATCAGAGTCTCCTCAACTGACTTATTGTTGCAGAAAGATCAGCTTAAATCTGATTCCGTGCGTCTGATCGAGCTTACTCTACAACTTGAAGAAATGAAGCTTAATGAGATTATGCTCAGGTCGAAGCTTGATGAAAACAATCAGTATTTTGTGGCTGACTCATTGAAAAAGGCTGCCCAGAGACATCGAATTGATTCCCTTCGTTCGGTCACGCCTGGAGTGCCCATTGTGGTTGATGAGGATACATTGTTCAGGATATATGCTGCCCGCGGAGGACACTCCGCATTGGATAGGGCAGAGACTACCATTCAAGCAATTACAAAGATCGGAAATGATAAAAGTCTCCGCCGGGATTCTGTGTATCTTCTCGACAACGACAGTTATATCGACATTATGTATGGAGATAAGGTTATAATCAGCGTCACTGAGCAAGATGCTCTTTGGCATGCCACCACACCGTTGGTGCTCGCTGAATCCTGGATGCCGATTATTGCTGATAAGATAACTCTTTTGAAAGCTGAAAACAGTTTTTGGCAGATACTGAAAAGAGCCGCTCTCTTTGTGCTCGTCATAATTATGCAATATCTGATCCTTAAGTTGATCAATTTCCTTTTTAGTAGGCTCAGAAGAGAAATTATATGGCTTAAAGTGCATAAATTGAAGCCTCTTGTCATTCGAGACTATGAGTTGCTTAATACAAAATATCTGTGTCGGATTTTGATTGGATTTAGCAGAATATTAAGATATGCTGTGCTTCTGCTTCTTTTCATATTCACGGTCCCGATTCTTTTCTCCATTTTCCCACAGACTGAGAAACTGGCCTTGGAAATCTTCCATTATATAGTAGATCCCATTAAGATGGTATTGAAAGCGATTGTGGAGTATATTCCCAACCTTTTCATCATAGCTATTATCTGGTATTGCATACGCTATATAGTAAAGGGCTTGAGGTATATTTCGCATGAGATTCAGACGGAGAAACTCAAGATAACAGGTTTCTACCCCGATTGGGCCGAACCGACTTTCAATATTATCCGCTTCCTTCTTTATGCCTTTATGATTGCGATGATCTATCCATACTTGCCCGGTTCTGAATCTGGAGTTTTTCAAGGCATATCGGTATTTGTCGGTCTCATTGTCTCGCTTGGATCCAGCTCTGTTATATCCAACTTCATCGCAGGTTTTGTGATTACATATATGCGTCCATTTAAGACAGGTGATTTCATAAAGGTCAATGATACTGTAGGCAATGTTGTTGAGAAGTCTCCATTCGTCACTCGTATCCGTACTATCAAGAATGAGATGGTGACTATCCCGAACTCATTCATCACTACATCTAATACGGTAAACTATTCAGCTTCAGCTCGTCAGCATGGACTAATCATACATACAGTGCTCACTATGGGCTACGATGTGCCCTGGCGTCGCGTCCATCAGCTTCTGATAGATTCTGCCCTTAAGACAAAAGGTGTGTTGGAACATCCGGCGCCGTTTGTGCTTGAGCTTGAGCTTAACGACAATTATATGTGCTATCAGATTAACGCTTACATTAAGGATGCCGATGACATGCCTGTCATTATGTCTGATCTGCTTCAAAATATACAAGACTTCTTCAATGAAGCCGGAATCGAGCTCTTTGCTCCTCATCACTTTACCACTAAGTCCAGGTGTGAAGTGTCTCCGGTGAAAGTAGAAGTCTCTTCGTTGCGAAGATAGGCTTATGTGATGTGACGCTCAGCGTGGTAGGAGGAGCGCACCATAGGAGCTGATTCCATATGCCGAAAACCCATCGCGAGTCCTTTAAGTCTATATTTTTCGAATACGTCAGGATGAATATAGTCTTGCACCGGATAGTGCTTTGCCGTCGGCTGCAGATACTGTCCGATTGTCATTACTTCGCAGCCTGCATCTAAGAGATCTTCCATTGTCTTTTCAATCTCTTCCGGAGTCTCGCCAAGACCAAGCATAATTCCGCTTTTTGAGCGTATTCCGCTTTCTGCTATTTGGCGTATCACTTTCAGTGATGTGTCGTAGGTCGCATGGCAGCGCACTTCTGGTGTAAGCCTTCTGACAGTCTCAAGATTGTGAGAAATTACATCCGGATGTTCGTCAATTATCATCTTGATGAGTTCTTCTTTGCCTTGAAAATCAGGAATCAGAACTTCCATTGTTAGTTCCGGACATTCTCTCTTAAGTGTACGGATCATATCAGCCCAGTGCCCGGCTCCCAAGTCAGGCAGGTCATCCCGGTCTACAGATGTAATGACGATATGCTTCAATCGTAGCGATTTCACAGAATCTACTATATCCTCGACCTCTTTACGGTCTAATGGGAGAGGGCGACCCGTAGCTACATTGCAGAATTTGCAACTGCGTGTGCAGACGTTGCCGCCTATCATGAAGGTTGCTGTGCCATTGCCCCAGCATTCCCCACGGTTAGGACACATACCGCTGGAGCAAATCGTATGGAGATGCTTTTCATTGAGAAGGCCTACCACCTGGCTTGTCTTGAAACCACGGGGCAATTTAATCTTGAGCCATTCTGGCTTTCTTCTATAGTCTACCATTATTCTTCTTCTGTTTTTTCCGGAATAGCTGGAGTCTCTTCTTTTTTGGGAGCTTCTGATTCTTGTTTAGACTCTTCGACTGCTGTAACTGTCGTTGTCTCTTCAACTGCTTTCTCAGTTTTGACAGTTTCAGTATTTACTTTCTCCTGTTTGTTTTTATTGACTTTTGGTTTATTGTCTGCTTCAGATGAAGCGGATATTCCTCCGGTCTGAGTTAGCATCTTCTTCACTTTCGAGGCGCTCCCGCTGCTGTATGCATTGAACACGTTGAAGCAAACAGCTATATCGGTTATGCCATTTTTGTTGATGTAATCCTTAAGGTTATGTGTGAAGTAGCGGAAGTCGACCACATGCACTTCGTTGAAGCTATAGAAGAGATTGCCGGGTACTGCATTCCCGTAAGAATCCTTTATGATAAGCAGTTTCCTGTTGCCGGGAGTTGATGTTTTGACTTTGACATAAGCTTGGTCTGTACCCATGAATGTCAAGTAGGCATTGCCGCTTCCATCCTTGAACTTTTTAAAGAAAGCGGATTTAAATGGCTTTGACTCGCGTACGATTTTGAAGTTCTTATTTAGAGAATATGTTACGAACTCAGCATCATATCCAACTTGATTTGGAGTATAGTATACGAAAGTCTCTGGTGCATTCTTCACTGATATGTCTTTAGAATATCCGTACATTGAGCCCACGAATCCTTTGATTTCATGGCGGTCGTAGGCATCCAGGCTCTTGAAGGGGACTCCAGCTGTCTCAGCCAGGCGTTTTGCAGCATAATATCCTCCCAGTCCTGCCCAATGATGGTCTGTGCGTAGATAGATATCCTCTTTCTTGTGCTTGAGAAGCTCATCGTAGACATCTACAAACTTCACATTAGGGGATAGTCGGTCGCGAACGCTGTAGATGAATGGTTTCTGAGGATGACTTGCTTTGGCAGCCTTTTCCGGAAGGTAATATTCCGTCGCCAAAGGGGCTATCATGGCATAGACATTCTTGCCGGGGAATTGTTCGGCAAGCGTATTGAGAAGGTCTATATATCCACCCCCTCCCTTCGCGTTTCCTCCGAATGCCATAAGAGCTCTTACCTTGTCGCCCTTTCCGACTATGATGGTGCCGGAACTTGCGAGTTTGGCTTTGCCGTCGTTAATATCATCCTCTTCATCATCCTCTTCCTGTGCGGACATGGGTTCATCCGTCGATGCTTCCGATGCATTGGCGACGTCAGTTTTTTCTTTAGTTTCCGCCTGTTCGGTTCCTTCAGAAGCAGGATTGGCTGTATCAGCCGGACGAAAAGAAACAGTTTCTTCTTCTGACCTGAAGTCACCCTTCATAGCTCCACGTATGCCCATACTGAGAGTCATCAGTTCGTCGCGATATGGCTCTGTATCGCTGAACCACGATGATATTGCAGCGGTAAATTTCCCGGGATCATTCTTTATCCCTTCTATGTCGGTTACGTCAGGAAACTCCGCGAGGTCGCGTTTTTCAAGTTCTGAAAATTCTGTGCGTGGAAAAAACACAAGCACAATTGTCATTATGGCAAATACTATCCCTACGATCAATATGTACATGATAGACGCTCCATTGCGTCTACTCTTGTTTTGACGTTCTGTTTCTATATTCTGTTCCATGAGAGATGATATGTAACTTATAGATTAGAATCTTGTGTAAATGAAGGCATTGTTGGTGGCTCCTACGAGCAATGCCACGCAACATATAAGTATCGTGATTGATACGATTGCATGGCAGAATTGCACAGTATAGTTTCCTGCATATGGTACGCGTGAAACCATCCTGTATCCAATCTTTTCCACCTGACTCCTGACAGGCAGACATAGTATCAAGGCTGCTACCCAAAGCCATAGATTGTCGATTATGACTGTCTCCACATGCATTGGAAGTCCCTGCGGTTCGTTCTGGCCAAAGAAGGCCATGAAGAACTGCTGCATTCTTCCGAAATCATCGAAATAGAAAAGTCCCCACCCGACAAGGATCAGGAATATGCTGTAGATATACAGCCCGATTTTGGGCATCCATTTCCAACGGAGAAGCGTGTATTTCTCAATCATGATGATAAGTCCGAAATAGACACCCCAGATAATGAAGTTCCAGCTTGCACCGTGCCACATGCCTGTCAGAAACCAGACAGTCATGATATTGAGTGCCTGATGACGTCGATTGCCACCCATAGGAATGTAGACATAATCGCGGAAAAATGATCCGAGACTCATGTGCCAGCGGCGCCAGAAATCAGTCATCGACGTGCAGGTGTAGGGATGATTGAAATTTTCAGGGAAATGGAATCCGACACATCGTCCTATGCCTATAGCCATATCGGAATAGCCGGAGAAGTCAAAATAGATTTGGATGGAGAAAGCAAGAATTCCTACCCAGGCAGCAGCGGCCGACATATTGTTGAGATCACCGCCGAGAAGGGTAGTGGCGATTTCGCCCATGATGTTGGCGATTATGACTTTCTTGCCGAGTCCGATAATAAAGCGGTAGACTCCGTCTGCCACATCGTCAGCAGTAGCTCTGCGGTGGCCGATTTCTTCTGCCACAGTTCCGTAGCGTACGATAGGACCCGCTATAAGCTGCGGGAACATCGAGATATAGAGCAGCAAGTCGAAATAATTCCGCTGAGGTTTTGAATCCTCTCGATAGACATCTACTAAGTATGATATTGATTGGAATATATAAAAGCTGATACCGATAGGGAGTGCGATCTGAGGATCTGGAATGTCGAATCCTATTCCTCTTGCTATTCCAGAGAAGAAACCGAGATATTTGAAGCTGCCAAGAGCGGCAAGGTCGGCTGCAACTCCAATAAATAGCCATCCTTTTCCAATTAAGTTATGCTTTTTGTAAAGTAAAAGTCCGCAGATATAGTTGACGAGTACTACTGCGAGCATCAAGAAGACATAGATTGGTTCGCCCCATGCGTAGAAGAGTATTGAGAATATGGTCAGCACGATATTGCGCATCAGCATGGGGCGTTTAAGGCGCCGTTCGCTACGTTCAGCATGCTTGATTCTGGCTTTATCGAGCCATCCGAATATTACATAGAGCAGTCCGAATAGTGGAATGAAGCAGAATATGAAGAAAAGATCTGAGAATACCATAAGAGTTGTGTGGTTGTGTGGTTGTTTAGTTGTGGAGTAATGTGTTGTTGGTTGAAGTGTTTGGGAGAGTGAGAAGGTAACTTAAGATATATTCACCTAATTTTTTTGCTCCTGCCGGGTTGGTGTGTACTCCATCGTATGTGAACGTTGGGGATTGCGTTTCTTGCTGGTGTGTGATGCCGGACTCCTTGTCGGCTCTAAGCACTAAGCATCCGTTTTCTGTGGCTACTTTTTCAATTATGTCTGATACTTTGAAAATAGTCTCTGCATCAGTTTTTGACATCTGCAAGGGAGTGACGAAGAGAAGGGTAGCCATCGGAAATCTATTGTTAAGAATATAATGTACCAGCCTAATGCTTCCGCCCAGTGAAGTGATGTTTCCGGGATGGGTCTGGGTGGTAAAATCCATTTTTGATTGGTCATCCTCATATATTCCTGGACGCTTGGTTGCAAACCAAGCATCGTTGGCGCCGGCGAAAAGAATGATTATATTGGGATTGTTGTTGCAGCTGTCAGCATGTTCGATGAGTCTTATCGCTTGGTTGTAGACCACATTGTCATCATGAAGAAGTTCCGAATAATATGCCGGGTTTCGTTTGGTATTCTTCGTGTTGGTCCAGGTGGCACCGCTTCTGGCATAGACTTCTATATCTTCTGCTATGCCACTTTCCTTAAGAATATAGCTCCATCCTGTTTCGTTCTGACATGAATCTCCTCCGATCCAGGTCATTGAATCCCCTAAGAGCGCAATTCTTGGCCTACTGGATGGGTTGGATTCCGTTTCGCCGTAGGCATATAGTAGTCCAAGCAGAGTGATGAACACTGCGGCTATGACTCTATGTATGTTGTATTTATATGGTTTACAATGAATAATCATTGCTTAAGACTCCTGTTGTTGTTATACCTGATGGATGGATGCCCATCCGCCCGTTTTGACCCTACAAAATTACAGTGAATTTATGAATTGACAAAATAAGTATGCAAAAAAATTCGTCATATTATGAAAAAGTTTTCCTTGACGTATTATTCTCCTGTTTCATTTGACCCAAGTTTTTCAAAAAACTATTTTGGGAAGCTGTCTACAATAGCCATGACGTCGACATCCGTTTCTTTCCCATCAAACAATGAGGTCATAAATAACCCAGCACAGAGCTGACGCCACAAAAATCACGATGAAGATGCGTAATGGTTTTGATTTTATAATATTAAATTTTTCGCACACCAATGACAGGAGGTAGGCAACAACTCCAATTATAATGTAAACATACCAATTGTTAAGCATAATTATTTGATTTTGAATTTTTTTGACGCAAAGATAAGATTTTTTTATGTGTGAAAAAAGAGTTTACTTAAGAAAGTTTCCACGATAGCCGATAATTGTAGCGGTTCCGGTATCTGTATTGATGCCGGAATAGGCGCATGATGAACCAACATCTTCTGAATTTTGCTCAGTGAAGATTTCACGGAGTAAAATTCAGATAATATAATCCGTTGATTTCTATGGTTTCAATCTCATAACCTCTTGGAAGACAGACATCCAAATTTTCGTAATTTAGAAATTTTTAGTAATTTTGTACCCATGAACCGACACTTCAACACACATCTTGAAGGACTTGACCTTCAGT
>CAYSMP010000002.1:0-67804 GCA_964432215.1 uncultured Sangeribacter sp. | reverse complement strand
GTTCCTACTACAATCCTGTGCTTGCAGGATGGTATTCGGATCCTTCACTTTGCACAAACGGCAAGGGCGACTATTTCCTCGTGACGTCTACATTCACGTTCTTCCCGGGTGTGCCTATCTTCCATAGCCGTGACCTTGTCAACTGGGAACAGATAGGTCATGTCCTCACTCGCGAGTCTCAACTTGTGAATATGGAGAAGCAGCATGTCAGCGGAGGTATCTTTGCGCCCGACATTGCTTACAATCCCGCCAACGATACCTACTATATGGTGACGACTAATGTAGGTGCCGGTAATTTCTTTGTGAAGACGAAAGACCCATATGGCGAATGGAGCGATCCTATCATGCTTCCTGAGGTAGCAGGCATCGACCCCGCTTTCTTCTTCGATGAAGATGGTAAGGCTTACATCGTCAACAATGACGATGCTCCCGACGGAAAGGCTGAATATGACGGACATCGCACAGTTCGCGTAGTGGAATTCGACCCGGCTACTGATAAGTGTGTGGGTGAACGCCGCATCGTTGTCAACAAAGGATGCCGTCCTGAAGAAAAACCTATTTGGTGTGAAGGTCCTCATATATATAAGGAGGGTGGCAACTATTATCTGATGACTGCTGAAGGTGGCACAAGCGGCTGGCACAGCGAAGTCATCTACAAAGGCCCGACTCCTTTCGGCCCCTTCACTCCATGGGACGCAAACCCAATCCTTACTCAGCGCACTCTTGACCCTTCTCGTGAAAATCCCGTGACTTGTGCCGGACATGCCGACATGGTGAAGACTCCAGAAGGAGATTGGTGGGGCGTTTTCTTGGCTTGCCGTCCTGTAGAAGGGGATAAAGAAAACCTCGGTAGAGAGACATTCCTTCTTCCTGTGAAATGGACCGACGACGGTTGGCCTCGGTTTGTGGAGAATGGCGAGACTGTTCCTTTGCTCGGTAGCAAGGCAGGTGTGAGGAGAGGTGAAAAATTGACTTTCGGCAACTACTCACGTAAAGATGAATTCAATGATTCTACTCTTGATAACGAATGGATGACACTCCGCGGCCCGGCTGAAGATTATTATTCACTTTCAAAAAATCCCGGAACCCTCACTGTGAAATGTGCTGATGTAAAGTCAAGCGAGAAAGCAGTACTGCCTTATGTATGTCGCCGTCTTTGCCACCACAATTTCAACTGCTCCACACATATGACATTCATTCCCGAAAGCGACTCTCAGCTTGCAGGAATGCTTCTACTGAAGGATGAGACTCATCAATATCTCCTTGCCCGCACTAAAAATGGCGATAAGCACAAACTCGAAGTCCGAAAGATAGCAGAAGACGGAAGCCACACTATCGCTGAGATCCCTGTCGACGCTGACTTGTCTGCAGTTGACTTTAAGATTTCCGGCGACGGTCTCAAATATGGATTCCATTATTCTGTTGACGGCGGAAAGAAATGGGAGCTTCTTGCCGATGATGTAGATGCCGGATTTACTTCTACTGCAGAAGCTGGTGGCTTCACCGGAACAGTAGTAGGTCTCTATGCCTCTAATGCGGAATCTCTCGACTGAAATAGTTTAAAAGTTTAAAAGTTTAAATTTAAATTGTTTAGTTGTATAGTGTATTTCAAATCATTCACTAATAAAAACTCTTAAACTCTTCAACAAGTCTAAACTCTTAAACTTTTCAACCTTTCAACCAATTGAAAAACTTTCCATTATACTTTAATATTTAATAGCGATGAAAAATGTAAAGAAAACATTTCATTACATTGCGTTACTGATGGTCATGCTACTGTCGGGGTCTCTATCGGCCTGGGCAGACATAGTCAAAGGTAACGTGGTCGATGAGTCGGGCGAACCCCTCATCGGCGTGACAGTCCGCGTAGACGGCACCTCGATAGGTGCTGCTACCGACATTGATGGTAATTTCTCCATCAATGTTCCTAACATCAAGAAGGACCACCTTCTATTCGGCTATGTCGGCATGTCTGACCAGAAAGTTGCAGTCAATGGCCGCACCTCCATCAACGTGGTGATGAAGGAAGACTCCGAGCTTCTCGACGAAGTTGTGGTAGTTGGTTATGGTCAGCAGAAGAAGGTCTCTGTGGTAGGCGCTATCGCGCAGACTTCAGGTGCTACTCTTGCCAAGGCTGGTGGTGTATCGAGTGTGGGCGCAGCCCTTACCGGTAACCTCCCCGGTGTGACTACAATGTCTTCTACCGGTAAGCCGGGTGAAGAGGATCCTCAGATTGTGATCCGTGGTCAGACTTCTTGGAATGGTTCAGACCCTCTTATCCTTGTCGACGGTATCGAACGTCCTATGAGTACAGTCGATATCAACTCAGTTGAATCAATCTCCGTGCTTAAGGACGCATCCGCAACTGCCGTTTACGGTGTGAAGGGTGCAAATGGTGTCATCCTTATCACTACCAAGCGTGGTCAGGAAGGTCGTGCAGAGATAGGTGTTTCCGTTAATGCTGCAGCAAAGGTAGTATCAAAACTTCCAAGTGTAGTTGGATCTCCTGAAGCTCTTTATATGCGTAACCGCATCATAGAGCGCGAACTTGGTCTTCAGCCCGGTTCATGGATCGACATGACTCCACTCGATATCATCGAGAAATATCGAAATCCTGCAAATGCTGAGGAATGGGACAGATATCCTAACGTGAACTGGCAGGAAGAGATCTTCAATAAGACAGCGATGGCCTACAACCCCAACATCAATGTGCGTGGTGGTACAAAGTTCGTTAAATACTATGCTGCTATCGATTATCTGAACGAAGGTGACCTCTTTAAGAAGATGGATATTGGTCGTGGTTATGAAGGTGGTTACGGATTTAACCGTGTCAACATTCGTTCTAACCTTGACTTCCAGCTCACTCCGACCACAACCTTTAAGGTGAACCTTTCCGGTTCGTATGGTGAAAAGAAGAATCCTGCGGGTCTTTTCTCTCCATGGGCAGAGACTCAGCTATGGCAGTCTGCTTATGGCGCAGCTCCGGATGCTTACCGTCCTGTATACTCTGACGGCACTTGGGGTTACCATCCTACAAAATCACAGGCCGTTCCTAACTCTCTGAAGTCTATTGCCACAAGTGGTACAGAGTATCAGGCTACTACACGTATCAATACCGACTTCACTCTTGAGCAGGATCTTAAGTTCATTACTCCGGGTCTTCGCGCAAGCGCTATGGTATCCTGGGATAACAATATGCAGGAGACCGGACGTGGTATTTCTGACGGTCTCGATCCACAGCAGAAGTACATCGACCCTGTGACTGGTGAGACAATATGGTCACATACTACAGAGCCTGATGGACTTGACTTTAACGAAGAACAGAACTGGAACATTAATAAGGGCTCGATCAATATTTGGGCTACCAACCGTTTCCTCTTCTATCAGGGCCAGCTCTTCTACGGCCGCCAGTTTGGCAAGCATGACGTCTCTGCAATGGGCGTGTTCAACCGCTACGAAAGTTCATACAATACAGAGTTCAAGCGTTTCCGTGAAGACTGGGCGTTCCGCGCCACTTATAACTTTGCCGACCGTTACTTCTTCGAGTTCAACGGTGCATACAACGGTTCTGAGAAATTCGGCCGTGACTATCGTTTCGACTTCTTCCCCTCAGGTGCTATCGGCTGGCGTCTCAGCGAGGAAAAGTTCATGAAGTGGAGCCGCAATTGGCTTGACAACTTCAAGATCCGCTACTCTCTTGGTCAGGTGGGTGATGACTCTGCCGGTGGACGCTTCCTTTATCAGACTCAATGGTCAGCCGGTGGCACAGGAAGTTTCTATCCTAACGGTGGTAGCCCCTATACTTGGTATAAAGAATCTCAGCAGGGTAACCCCGACATTCACTGGGAAAAAGCAATCAAGCAGAATCTTGGTATCGACTTCACTATTTATAATAGCCTCGTGACAGGTACTATCGAGCTCTTCAAAGAGAAACGTACCGATATCCTCGTATCAGGTGGAGACCGCGCAATCCCGTCTTACTTTGGTGGATCTGCTCCTATGGCTAACCTCGGACGCGTTGACAGCAAGGGTTATGAGTTTGAACTTCGCTTCAACTATACTTTCGCCAACGACATGCATCTTTGGGCCAACCTTAATATGACTCACTCTGAGAACTTGGTTAAGATGAAAGATGACCCCGCACTTATGGAATCTTACCGTAAGAGCGAAGGCTACATGATCGGTCAGGACCGCATCGTCTATGATGCTGGCTACGCTCAGACCTGGGACGACGTGATCGCCATGACCCCCCACAACACCAACGACAACCAGAAACTTCCCGGACAGCCTATCATGGTAGACTACAACGGCGACGGTGTGATCGACAGCTCTGACTCCACTCCTTATGGCTACAGCGGTATTCCTCAGAATACTTACAATGCCACTATCGGTCTTGACTGGAAAGGCTGGAGCATCTATCTGCAGATGTATGGTGTGACCAATGTGCAGCGTACCATCGTGTTTGAATCATACAGAAACAATTTGAATTCATTGTATGCAGGTGTCAACTTCTGGGCTCCCGGTATGGCTGACGCAGACGTTGACCGTCCGGTTCCGGTATGGAATGCTACTCCGAGCTACTACAACGGCTTTGACAACCGCTACAACCACTATGATGGCAGCTACTTCCGTCTGAAGAACGCCGAGATCGGTTACACATGGACCGGCGGCTGGATCAGGAAGATTGGTCTGAGCACTTTGAAGATTTACGTCAACGGCAACAACCTCCTGCAGTGGAGCCATATGCCTGATGACCGTGAAAGCAACTTTGCAGGAACAGGTAACGCATCGCAGGGTGCTTATCCTACAGTACGTCGTTTCAACCTTGGTATCAAGTTCGATATCTAACCTCTCAAAAACATGAAAAAGATTAAATATAACATATTCCTACTTCTTGCAGCCCTGTTGGCATGCGGCTCTTTATCAAGCTGCTCCGACTATCTCGACAAGGCTCCGGAGAGCGAGATCTCGGAAGACGAGGCTTTCAAGAATTTCAAGAATTTCCAGGGATTCGTGGAGGAGATGTATTTCTGTCTTCCCAACATCGCCACTATCTATTGGAACAATTCATTCAACTGGGGCGAAGATGAGTTCACCGGCATCAATGAGACCTACATGATGTGTGACAAGGTCGACAAGGGTGACTTCTGGGGCTGGCAGTCTGAGCATGACGGCTGGGGTTGCGGCTTCATGGATATAGGTGGCTTCGATACCAGCAAATACTCCAACGTCGGCGACCAGCCTACTCTTTGGAAAGGCTCATGGTATGCAATCCGTAAGGCAAATCTCGGTCTTGCAAATATGGATCGCATGACCCAGGCTACTGATGAAGAGAGAAGAATGATCAAAGGACAGCTCCTTTTCTTCCGTGGTTTCTACCATTTCATGCTCATGCAGTATTTCGGTGGTCTTCCTTACATTGATGAGGTGCTTGGTAGCTCTGCGCTTACTAACCCCCGTCTTACTTACGCTGAATGCGCTGAGAAGGCTGCTCAAGACCTTCGCGAGGCTGCAGATCTCCTTCCTATTGACTGGGACACGACTCAGGCAGGTGCTATCACCAAGGGTAACAACAAGCTCCGCATCAATAAGATTATGGCTCTCGGCTATCTTGGCAAGAACCTCCTTTGGGCTGGTTCTCCTCTTATGACCAACGATCCTAACCTTGCAGCACATGGCGGAGAGAAACGTCCGGGAAATGCTCTCGGATATAATGAGGATTTCTGTAAGCAAGCAGCTGACGCTTTAGGTGAACTTCTTAATCTCGTTGAGTCTGGTCAGACTCAGTATTCACTCGTTAAGTTTGATAACTATAAGGAACTCTTCCTTACTCACAACCGTGGAGGTCTGATGCCTGGCTCTACTGAGGCTATCTATCGTAACCCGTGTGATGACTGGAACCGTTCTAACTGGGGTCAGACTCGCGACTATGGTACTAAGTTCATCACCGATAATGGTATCTGCTATCACCCGACTGCCAACTACGTGAACTATTACGGTATGGCAAATGGTCTCCCACTTGACGATCCCGATTCAGGTTTCGATAAAACTCACCCATGGAAGGGTCGTGACCCACGTTTCTACCATGATATTCGCTACGATGGTTGCAAACTCGAGCTTGGTGGTAATGCTGAAGCAGATCCTTATCGCTACGCTCCCCTTTATACAGGTGGAAATCTAAGAAGCGATACAGAAGGTAGCCGTTCCGGCTATCTCAACTATAAGTTCGTTCGTGATGACTTCAATAAATGGGACAAGAACGGTGCCGACAACTGGGGCGCTAACAACCATATGCTGATCCCTTACATGCGTCTTGCTGACGTCTATCTGATGTATGCAGAGTCTGCTTGTAACGGTTATGGTAATCCTTCAGGAAAGTCTACTAAGTTCAGTAAGACAGCTGTACAGGCTATCAACACTATTCGCGAGCGTGCAGGTGTTGCTGCTGTCAATGGTAAATACCTTGGCTCTCTTGATGCCTTCATGAGTGAGGTTCGCCGCGAACGTGCTGTCGAACTTTCTTTCGAAGGACATCGCTTCACCGACCTGCGTCGATGGATGCTGATTGATAAATATCCGTATAATATCAAGACCTCTCAGGAATTCACTCGATCCGGCAACCTTGCGGGTATTGAAAAAGATTCTTCGGTTGGTATCAATAAGAATGATCCTACACAGAATGCTGTGGTCGGCTTTAGCGAGAAGGTGGTGGTAGAGCGTCCGTTGACCACCAAGCACTACTGGCTACCTCTGAAGGTCAAAGACGTATCGATGTATCCGGAATTCTATCAGAATCCGGGATGGTGATAATAAACCCCATAATGACATTTTATAATGAAAAATCTAAATAACATCATATATCCCTTATCTGCAGCGGCAGCTTTGATGTTCGCTCCCGGTGCTTTTGCACAGGAGGAGGATTATGTGCCCGCTGATTCGGTAGCTCAGGATATTCCACTTTTATTCCGTACAAGCGACGGCGGCGATATTCTTGGCGGCGTCTCCTCAGTGAATATGGTCGACCTTGGCAAGAAAAGCTATACCTCCTACACTCTGGAGAATCTGGGAGCCCTTACCAATACAACATGGGGACTCGATGGCGTGCTTTACCTCGTAGACGGAGTGCCTCGTGACGACAACAATATCCTTCCGCAGGAAATCGAGAGCATTACATTTCTCAAAGGAGCACAGGCTGTAGTCATCTACGGTTCGGCAGCTGCCAAGGGAGCAGTGCTTATCACTACCAAACGCGGCCGCCCCGATGGACTTCACATCTCAGTACGCGGCAACGCTGAGTTGTTCGTGCCTAAGAGATATCAGAATTATCTTGGCGCAGCTGAATACATGACCCTCTTCAACGAGGCGCGTGCCAACGACGGTCTTGATGCAGCATTCTCTGCAGAAGATATCTACAACTACGGCTCACACCGCAACCTTTCCCGCTATCCCGACATCAACTTCTTCTCTGATGAATATCTGAAGAAGCATTATATGAAATATGAAGGTCAGGCGGAATTCATGGGTGGTGCGAAGTTTGCCCAGTTCTACTGCCTCGTCGATGTATATCATACAGGCGATGTGATCAACTTCGGTGAAGGAAAGAAGAACGGCCAGACACGCCTCAGCCTTCGTGGCAACATCGACCTTATGCTCAATGACTGGGTGACAGGTTGGGTGAACACAAGCGCAACTTTCTACGACAACCGCTACGACCGCTCCAACTACTGGAACAGCGCCGCTTCAATGCATCCGGCAGTCCAGGGTACCTCCGCTTTCGTGCCTTTCATTCCTATCGATGCAATCGAGGCAGACGACGAGGCAAGCTGGACACTTGTCAACAACAGCAACTACCTGATTGATGGCAAATACCTCCTTGGCGGCACACAGCAGTATCAGAGCAATGCATTTGCCGCTATGTATGCCGGTGGATATACCAAGGCCACTACCCGCCAGCTCCAGTTTGATGCCGGTATCCGTATCGATATGGGCAAAATCCTCCCCGGACTCTCTTTCACCGGCCATGGTGCAGTCGACTACAACACGCAGTACAGCACATCTCTCGAACCGCGCTACGCAGTTTACGAGGCCGTTTGGTCAAACTATGGCGGCAAGGATGTGATCGACCATCTTGTAAAGTATAACGATGACTTCTCAAGCGGAACAATGGGTGTAGGCGCTGCTTCCGAACGCCAGACAATGTTCTTCTCCGGTCAGTTTGACTACAAGCACGCTTTCAACGACGTTCATAACGTAGACGCTACTTTGGTGGCACATGGTTTCAAGCGTACTTTCTCAGGTCAGTACCACCGCACCACCAACGCAACTCTCGCACTCCGCGCTGCCTACAACTACGCCAAGCGCTACTACGCTGAGTTCAACGGTGCGCTCAACCACTCCGCACGTTTCAAACCCGGACACCGCAACGGCTTCTCAGCTGTAGGAAGTATCGGTTGGAGAATCAAGAATGAGGAATTCCTGAAAGACAACGACGTAATCAGCGATCTCCGTATCAATGCCACTTTAGGCCGCGTACTCGAGGACCAGGATATCCTTAAGAACAATAATATCGACGACAGCTTCTTCCTTTGGGACGGTAAGTTTACCTCCAATGGTGCTTGGTGGGGCTGGAACGACGGTCACAAGGGTCAGTTGACATTTATGAGTACTCAGGGTTCGAATCCGGATCTTACTTTCGTGAAGCGAAATGAGTACAACATCGGATTTGACCTCGGTTTCCTCCAGAATATGATCACCTTGAACGGTGCATACTACCACACTGAGATCGACGGTCTTCCCATCCAGTACAGCAATCTCTTCCCGAGCTACATGCTTTCAGGCTGGGGCAACGAAGGTGCAAGCTCCTTTATCCCTTATGTAAACTATGAGGCATACCGCCTCCAGGGCTTCGAGCTCGCTCTCAACTTCAAGAAGGAATTTGGTGATTTCAATGTAGGTTTTGGCGCCAACATGCGTTATGCAGAGACCAAGAACCTCAAGATCAGCGAGAATGTTGAGTATGAGTGGCAGAAGGCTGAAGGACAGAACAGAAGCGCAATGCGTGGCTACAAGTGTCTCGGCTACTTCCAGAGCGAAGAGGAGATTGCAAAGAGCGCTGTCATCAACAACAATACCAAGCCCGGCGACCTCAAGTATGAGGACATCAACAATGACGGTATCATCGACGGTAAGGACCAGGTCATCATCGGCCGTTGGGACAGCCCCTGGCTTTATGGTATGAACCTTACTCTCGGATATAAGGGATTCACTCTCTTTGTTGCTGCTACAGGAAATGCCGGTGGCAACGGCATCAAGAACAACGAGGCAGCTTGGGTATATGGGGACCGCAAGTATTCCGATATCGTCCGTGGCCGTTGGACTCCCGAGAATGCCGCTAACGCAACTTATCCCCGTCTGACAACACGTGGCGGCGAACTCAACTTCGTCTATTCCGACTACTGGATGTATGACTCAAGCGCTTTCTATCTTGATCAGGTGCAGCTTACATATGACTTCCCTGCTAAGTTGTTTGACAAGAAGTTTGTATCAGGACTTCAGCTTTACGTCAACGGCAATGGTCTTTGGTGGACCGGTAAGGAGAAGGTTTATCGTGAGACAAACATTGGTTACGGCCCTCAGACCCGCAGTTTCAACTTCGGTGTTAAAGTAAACTTCTAAAACTAACGACAACATGAACAAGATAATAAAAACAGGTGTATTCGCTCTCGCTGCAATGGCATTCGTCTCTTGCGACGATGTCTTTGAGCCTTCGCCCGAAAATAACCTCCCTGAGGAATATATCGGAAAAAGCGCCAAGTATGCGCAGAACGTGATCGGAAACGTATACGCCTTTATGCCGAGCTTCGATGTCTTCAATCTGAGTGAGGCTGCCACTGACGATGCCGTCTCCAACGATGCCAACGACAGTTGGAGGCGTATCGCTTCCGGAAGCTGGACCGCCAGCTTCAATCCCATGAACCGCTGGGAAAACTCCCGCAACTGCATACAGTATTGCAATCTTCTCCTCAAGCATATTGAAGAGGTGGAGTGGACTAAGGATGAAATGGCAAACAAGTGTTTCCACGATCGTTTCTATGCTGAGGCACGTGCATTGCGCGGCATGCTTATGTACAATCTCCTCCAGGCCCATGCCGGTATGGACGCAAATGGCCAGCTTCTTGGTGTGCCCATCGTAGAGGTTTTTGAGGATGCCACTTCAAACTTCAATGTTCCCCGCAATACTTTCAAGGAATGCTATGATGCGATGATGGAAGACTTCAGCGAGGCCCTTAAGTATCTCCCTACTACTTTCAAGTCGTATGATGCTTATGCCGATCCTGCTTCCCTTGCAGAGCTGCAGAAATTGTATCCCGGCATCACAGAAGGCGTTGCAAACCGTGTCTTTGGTGAGGGATTCATGGGCCGTATGAGCGGTCAGATTGTAAATGCCTTCATTTCCCGCGCTTCACTCTTGGCTGCAAGCCCCGCCTTCAGCGCCTCTCAGGTGACATGGGAGCAGGCTGCCAACGACGCTGCAAAAGTGCTTGACGTAATCGGTGGCGTTTCCGGTATGGACATGGACGGCGCAACCTGGTATTGTGACCCCGCTATGGAAAATCTTGAGGCTGGTAATTGTCCTCCTGAGGTGATCTGGCGTACTGAGAAAGGGGAGTCAAGAGACCGTGAGGAAAAATTCTTCCCCCCGACACTTTATGGCAAGGGATATATCAATCCTACCCAGAACCTTGTGGATGCGTTCCCGATGGAGAACGGTTATCCAATCTCAGATCCGAAATCAGGCTACGACCCACAGAATCCTTATGCAGGCCGCGACCAGCGTTTCTATGATTATATCATCTACAATGGTGCAAAGGCAGGTACTGCCAACACTGTAGTGAACACCGCTGCTGATTCAGATACAAACGACGGTCTTGACAAGATTTCGACTTCCACCCGTACAGGCTACTACATGAAGAAGCACCTCCGTATGGATGTCAACACCAATTCAAGCAATCCTGTCAATAAGTTCCACTACACTGCCCGTCTCCGCTACACTGAGTTCTTCCTCAATTTTGCTGAGGCTGCCAATGAAGCCTGGGGTCCTCTCGACAGCAGGAAGGGTTATTCCGCCTACGACGTGATCAAGGCTCTCCGTAGCCGTGCATTCCTTGGTCTTGGCAATGGCGACGAATATCTCGAGTCGATTAAGGCCGATAAGGAAAAGATGCGTGAGCTTATCCGCAACGAGCGCCGTCTGGAACTTTGCTTCGAAGGCTTCCGCTTCTACGACCTCCGCCGCTGGAAAGCTGATCTCAACGAGGTGGCAAAAGGTATGCGTATTGAAGATGGTGTCTATACTCCTTTCACTGTAGATACCCGCAGCTTCAAGGATTATATGATCTATGGCCCTATTCCTTATTCAGAGACTCTAAAATTCAGCAATCTCCAGCAGAACGCCGGATGGTAAGATTATCTCTCTTAACCTAATTCATAAAGAAACAAAATGAAAAAATCGATTTTCTCAATATTCGCCTTGGGCCTTCTCTTCGCAGGATGCCACAACGGAAATATAGAACACCCCGATTTCGAATATCAGACCATCTCGTTTTCATATCCGAATCCGGTGCGTACTATCACTCTTGGCTATGAGGCGGATGTGGATAATACCAACGACAATCTCCACAAGTTCATGATCAAGGCAGTGCTTGGTGGTGTCAACGAAAACCGTGCAGACCATGAAGTGACTTTCCGTATCGCTGATGAACTGTGTGACAATCTCTATTTCGAGAATGGAGAGCCCGTTCTCCCGATGCCTGCTTCATATTATTCTATCGCTACTGATAGGATGGTAATAAAGAAAGGGGAGGTCATCGGTGGAGTAGAGGTGCAGCTCACCGACGAATACTTCAAGGATCCCAAAAGCGTAGATGTCAACTATGTGGTGCCATTGCTCCTTGTGAATTCCAATGATTCCATTCTTCAGGGTAAGCCTAAGGAGGGAATTGCAAATCCTTCCCGCCTCAACGGCGACGACTGGTCGATCATGCCGAAGGACTTCACTCTCTATGCTGTAAAGTATAAGAATAAGTATGACGGCTGCTGGCTCAGCAAAGGTGTTGACGAAGTGGATGACAACGGTGAGAAGCAGACTGTAGACCGCGAGGTGCAGTACTGGGAGAAAGCTGATCTTCGTTACTTGAAGACCAAATCCCTCAATCAGGCAGTTTATACTATGTCGTTCGACATGCCTATCATCAATAAGAAAGGCAAGAACGATGAGGTGCACATCGACTGCAATATGATTCTTGATTTTGACGATAACGGAAATATCACTATCTCTTGTGACTCAGATGAAGTCGAGGTTTCCGGCTCCGGTACTTGGAAAGAACTTGGTGAGCCTAAGGCTTTCGGTGACCGCGACCGCGACCTTATAACACTGAATTATTCCATCCGTTTCGAATATATGAAGCACGTTCCTAAGAAGACTATGGCTTACTACGAACTCAAGACCAACGAACGCATGGTGCTTCGCGACCGTCAGAACAAGCAGGAGTGGTTCAACTACGAACTTAAGTAACCTAATTTAAGGAATGGTGGATTCCTTTTTCACAAGGAATCCGCCGCTCCTACAAATCAAAGAAACGACAATGAATAACTATATTAAATTAGCTGCATTTGGAGTCCTGGGTCTCATAATGACCGGGTGTGCCGACACCACTGTCGATTACTTCCCTGTCGAGGTGCCTCAGAGCGTCAAGGATTATGAGTATCTGAATCAGTATGGACCTCTGAAGAGTTACATTGACCGTTCTGCTCATCCCGGTTTCCTCTTGGGAACAGGTGTCGGTGCGGGCGACTATAACAATAAGGGTCTCATTTATCGTGTGACCAACAGCAACTTCGACCAGATGACTGCAGGAAATGAGATGAAGTATGCCTCAATCGTTCAAGATGACGGCACTATGGATTTCTCTACCGTTGAGGCATTCGTTGAAGCCGCTCAGGAAGCAGGGATGTCGATTTATGGACACACCCTTTGCTGGCATGCGCAGCAGAATACAACTTATCTGAATGGTCTGATCGACGGACTTGAGGATGATGAGGAAGGTACGATAGCTGAAAAACAATATGCCATTCTCGATGCGGAGCTTGACCGTTGGATCGGCGGAATGATGGAGGCTACAAAAGGATATGTCACTGCTTGGGATGCCGTCAACGAGGCATTGCAGGATACCGGTGGATTTATTCCTTTGAAGAATTCCAAAGACAATGCTGATAAGAACGCATTCTATTGGCAGGACTATCTGGGAGATAATTTCGTTCGCAACGTTGTGAAATATGCCCGTAAGCATTTCGCTGAGCAAGAGGGTGCCAATGCATCAGATCTTAAACTCTTCATCAATGACTATAATCTTGAGGCTGCTTACAATAACAATGACAAGTGTTCAAGCCTTGTAAAATGGATTGAGCAGTGGGAGTCTGACGGAGTCACTAAAATTGACGGTATCGGCAGCCAGATGCACGTAAGCTATAGCTGCAATCCTAATGAGCAGAAACGCCGTGAGGATGCTGTAGTGAATATGCTCAACATTCTTGCTAAGTCCGGCAAGCTTGTGCGTATAACTGAGCTTGACATGGGTATCGATGATGCCGAAGGTAACGCAATCAATACTGCCGACGTGACTCTGGAGCAGCACAAAGCTATGGGTGATTACTATAAGTTTATCATCTCCAAGTATTTTGAGATTATCCCGAAGGCACAGCAGTATGGTATCTGCCAGTGGGCGCAGACAGACGCCCCGGCTAAGAGTGGTTGGCGTGCCAACTCACCGATAGGCCTCTGGACTGAGTATAACGCATCTGCAGGCACAGGATTCAGCCGCAAGCCCGCTTACGGCAGTTTCTGCGAAGCTCTTGCAGGCAATTAAATTTATTGGAAACAAGGGACTGATACTCCCTTGTTTCCCCTACGTTTTAGTTAACCATAATTATTAATCAAAATCAAAACGCATGAAGAAATTTTTTCTTTCAATGTTTGCTCTCGCTTCAATAGCAGGAGCAGCAAGCGCTCAGGAAGTGGTCGCAACTGTCGACTTCACAAAGATGCGTGAGTATCCTTGGGGTATTCCTGACGGTGTGACACTCACTATGGAAAATCAGTGTCTTAACGCAAAAGGCAGTGGCTGGTGGCAGTTTAAGGCAGCTGAGGCTCAGTTGGAGCCGGACTCTCCCTACACTATCACGATGGCAATCAAGGCAAGCAAGAAGGGTGCTACTCCTTTTGCTGTAGGTAACTGGTCAGGTGATGACTGGCAGGGTCTTGCAGACGACGATCAGGCTAACAAGATCTCTTATGACGAGAAGTGGGCTAAAAGCTCTTGTATCCTAACTACAAAGACAGCTGAAAACCCCCTCGACTTCATGTTCCAGCCCGGTGGCTTTGACGGAGAGTTGAACATCGCATGGGTTGTCATCAGCAAGGGACATTGCGAACCTGAAGCCACCCCTCTCATGCCTATCTCTCTTGACAATGCCAAGGATGTTTCTGTAATCAATTTCTCTGATTTTACTCAGAATCCTTTCGAGGATAATAATGAGGCTGAGATCGTAGACGGTAAGCTCGTTAGCAATGGTGATGACGTTTTCAATGTCCTCGAAGGTCTTACACTTGAACCGGAATTGGACTATGGTGTCATCGCTAAGGTAAAAGCTTCTTCTGATGTAGAAGTTGGTGTATCTCTTGGTCAGTGGGGCGCTATGGCTGACGGCTCATTCCTCGGATATGACGTATGGAATGAAGTTGTAATCAGACTGGGTAACGCTCCCGTTGATGACGAAGGAAATATCCCTGAGAACTGCTTCGTTATGTTCTCACCTGAGGATGACTTCGACGGAACTATCGAAGTAGAATGGGCAAAACTCGTTTACTTCGAGGAACCGGAAGAACCGGAACCCCCACATTACGAAACTATCTGGTCAATGGTCATCGACGACCTGACCGGTGACAATGGTGAATCAGACCACGTTTACCGTCGTACAGGCGAAGTTGGTGCTTGGACTGACGATATCGCTCCTGTATGTGACAATCCTGCCGGTGAAGGTAAGGTGTTCTATGCTGATGTTCCCGCTCACCCGCTCGTAGCTGAAGGCGAGGAAGATCCAATTCCCGACCACCATGTTCAGTTCTTCGTTCAGTATCCTGACAACATGTTCAAGCCTGGTGACATCATGAAGGTCAGCTTCGACTACTATTCAACTGTAGAACGTCGTGTTGACACTCAGTCTCACTACACAGCAGGTGACTACATCCTCTGGCATTTCATCGGTACTTTCACTGCTAAGCCCGAATGGCAGACTTTCACTGCTGAGATTGAAATTGATGAAGAAATGGTTGGTAGCCATGGTGAACAGGGCTGTATCGCATTCAACCTCTGCACTAAGGAAGACAACGAAGGCAAGCCTGAAAGCATCTTCTACATGAACCACATCACTATCGAAAAGGGTGAGCAGGTTGAAGTTGAGGCTCCTCAGCTCACATGGCAGTCTATCATCACTAACGGCAACGCTAATGACGGCGAAAGCGCTAATGTCCTCGCTCGCGTAGACGGCGAAGATAGCGATGCTGCTGTTGTTGCTAATCCTTCTGGTGAAGGCATGGTTTACGAAGCACCTATCGTTGCTAATCCTGATCCGGGTGTAAATGATGGTAATAATGGTGACTGGAGCGGTGTTACCGACTGGTCTTCTCAGATGTTTATCAAGTTCGACAAGGTTCTCGAAGAGGGTACTGAGATTAAGGTAAGCTTCGACTACTATTGTACAGACGTGCGTACTATTCAGTCTCAAGCTCACGGTGCTCCGGGCACGTACCACCACTGGCAGTTCGTAGGTAACCTTGATGCTAAGCCAGAATGGCAGAAGCTTGAATGGACAGGAACTATTTCTGCTGAGCAAGCTGGTGCAGATGGTTGCCAGGCTATCGCATTCAACCTTTCAACTGCTGAGGAGGCTGCTACGTTCTACATTAACAACGTTGTAGTTGAGGCTCTTCTCCCCGGTGGCGAAACTGCAGTTGAAGAAATCGAAGTTGCTCCTGCTGCTGTGGTTGTTGCTCCTGCCGGCGTTTACAACCTCCAGGGCGTGAAGGTGGCCAACACTATCGACGAAGTGACTGTTCCGGGTCTCTACATCACCAACGGTAAGAAGGTTATCAAGAAATAATCTTTAAAATATAATTGTTACGGGGCAGGAAACATTTCTATTCGGCTCCTGCCCCGTATTCTTCAACTTGAAACATAATACCTAAGCTTAAGCTTAAACAGACTAAATGTATTAACCTAAATTTCTAAAAAAAATGAAAAAATTTCTACTCGGAATCATCGCTGCATGTGCAGCCGTTCCAGCCGTAGCTCAAGAGCTCGTCTATGAGATAGACTATGCTAACGTAGATAAATTCCCATTTTATGTAATGGGCTACGAACCTGCCATTATTGATGGTGTCCTCACTTCAGAAAATCCTCTTAACGATGAAGGCGCACCTGCTTGGTATCAGTATTTTATTGCTGACCAGATCAAAACTGAAGTTGGCGAAAAATACACTGCAGTCGTTACATGCAAGGCTTCTGAAGATATGGCTTGCAATCTTAACTGCGGTTGGGGTTGGGGTGAAGGAGAACAAAAGGGTGGAACTCTTTTGATTTCGACCGACTGGACTCAGTCTACAGTTAGCTACGAAGTTGGTGGTGAGTCCTGCAACCTCGTACTTCAGCCCGGTACCAGCTTGGCAAAAATAGAAATCAAGAATGTAAAGGTATATCTTGGTGACGCTCCTGCTTCTGATATTAAGACTGAATGGGTATCTATAATCGGTAATGGCGATGCAAACGTAGGCGAAAGCGCTAATTTGATCGACCGTGAGCCTGGGAAAGGTGACTATGAGGCTACTATTTGCGACAATCCTGCCGGTGAAGGTAAGGTATTCTTCTGTCCGATTGTTGCGGATCCTGCAGAAGAATGGTCATCTCAGTTCTTCATTGCTTTTGATGAAGCTCTTGAAAAAGGTAACAAAATCAGTGTTTCGTTCGATTACTATTGTTCAGACGAGCGCACCATCAATACTCAGGCACATGGCGCCCCCGGTGAGTACCATCACTGGGCATTCATTGGAAGCCTTAACGCTAAAGCTGAATGGCAAAGTTATAAGTGGAGTGGTATAATCACTTCTGATCAGGCAGGAAATGACGGTTGCCAGTCAATTGCATTCAACCTTTCTTCTAAGCCTGAAGGCGCTACTTTCTACATCAACAATGTAGTTGTTGAGATCGAAAAAGAAGCTGCTCCGGATGATCCAAGCGCAGTAAAATCTGTTAATGCTGTGGTTGTTCCTGCCAATGGCGTCTACAATCTTATGGGCGTTAAGGTAGCTGACTCAATTGATGCAGTTGCTGCTCCCGGCCTCTACATTTCAAACGGTAAGAAAGTTGTTAAGAAATAATCTGATTCTTTCGAAATAATCCACCCGGGGCGGGATAGTCCCGCCCCGGGGCTCTTTTTTCTCCAAAACCTCTAACCCCATAAACATTCCCTCTATATGAAATTCTTTACTCTTACCGCAATTATAGCCTCTTTAGGTATATCTTCAGTCTTCGCTGCAAATCCGATCGAGGGCATTACAGCATCGACTAATGTTCCCGAAGCAAAGTATCCTTGCGTAGATTCAGACTCTCGTGCCACCTTCAAAATTAAGGCCCCGGAAGCAAAGGATGTGAAGGTAGATATTTGTAGTAAGAAATATGATATGACTAAAGACGAAGAGGGAGTATGGACTGCAACTACAGATCCGCTTGTGAAGGGTTTTCATTATTATGCTTTGCTCATCGACGGGGTGAATGTCAACGATCCCGCCTCTGAAACTTTTTATGGCTGCGGACGGCAGATGTCGGGTATAGAGATACCTGAAGATGCTGAGACCGCTGCATATTATTCGTTTAACAAGAACATTCCTCATGGTCAGGTGAGGGAATGCAAATATTATTCTGACACTGAAGGTCGGGAGCGCAGATGCTATGTATATACTCCGGCCGAATACGAAAAAAATCATGATGCCAAATACCCGGTGCTTTATCTGCAGCATGGTATGGGCGAAGACGAAAGAGGATGGCATGAACAAGGGTTTATGGCAAATATCCTCGACAATGCAATTGCTGCCGGTAAGGCTGTGCCTATGGTGGTAGTGATGGACAATGGCAACTGCAGCCATATATTCGGATCACGCGAAGGGGAGACTATGCAACAGTTTGGTGCTTCGTTTACTCCCGTTTTGCTTAATGATCTTATACCTTACATTGAAAATTCATTCCGTGTTAAGACCGACCGCGAAAACCGTGCTATGGCAGGACTTTCGTGGGGTGGTAAGGAAACATTTGATATAACTCTCACAAACCTCGATAAATTTTCGCATATCGGCGCATTCAGTGGTGCTCTATTTGGGCTTAATGGGAATCTTGAAGATGCATATAATGGTGTTTTCAAAGATCCAAAAGGCTTCAACGATAAGGTGAAGGTGCTGTTCTTGAGCATGGGTTCGGAAGAAAATTTTGGTGCTCCTGCTATCTGCAAAGCCCTTTCTGATGCCGGTATCAACAATATCTACTACGAATCGCCCGGTACTCACCATGAATGGCTCACATGGCGCCGCTCTCTCAATGAGTTTGTGCCACTTCTCTTTAAGCAATAGAGATAAGTTAGAACTAATCTTGATATATACTGAGGCATACTGATTATCCAAAAATCAACAAAATCTGATGAAAAAAATATTATTACCATTGGTTTTGATATATGTAGCGGTTGCTGTGGCTGAGAATCCGTTGGTACAAACTTGTTTCACAACGGATCCTGCTCCGATGGTGCACGATGGCAGGCTGTATGTCTATACGGGACATGACGAAGATAATGCTGATTTTTTTACTATGTTGGAATGGAGGGTATATTCTACGTCTGACATGGTAAACTGGACTGATCATGGTTCGCCCCTTTCCCTTGATGATTTCACATGGGCTGATGATCGGGCTTGGGCGCCTCAATGTATAGAACGCAACGGGAAGTTTTATTTATACGTCCCTGTTCACTCCAAACTTACCGGAGGAATGGCTATTGGTGTGGCTGTCAGTGACTCTCCAACGGGGCCGTTTAAAGATGCTATTGGCAAACCTCTCGCGGATGGGAACTGGGCTTATATTGACCCTACGGTTTTTATTGATGATGATGGCCAGGCCTATCTTTATTGGGGTAATCCGGATATATTTTATGTCAAGCTTAACGAAGATATGATATCCTATAAAGGAAGGATTAAGGTGCTCAATCAGACTCCGGAAGCATTTGGAAATCCTCCCGCAGGATCAGATTCTAAATCTTCTTACACAGAAGGTCCGTGGTTTTACAAACGTGATGGAAAATACTATATGCTCTATGCTGCCGGTGGA
Organism: uncultured Sangeribacter sp.; assembly: GCA_964432215.1. Taxonomy (GTDB): domain Bacteria; phylum Bacteroidota; class Bacteroidia; order Bacteroidales; family Muribaculaceae; genus Lepagella. The sequence continues at coordinate 48,326 of CAYSMP010000002.1, read as the reverse complement.
ATACCGGAGCACATAGCTTATTCAATGAGTGATAAGCCTACCGGTCCTTGGAAATATCAAGGAATCATAATGCCTACTGTTGGCTACCTTAATTCTTTTACCAATCATAGCGGAGTTATCGACTATATGGGTAACTCATACTTTTTTTATCATTCAGGTAATTTGCCTGGAGGAGGTGGGTTTGACCGGAGTGTTTGTGTTGAGCAGTTTGAGTATAACGATGACGGAACCTTTCCTACAATTATGCCTACTAAAACGGGCCCGAATCCGATTGCTACACTTGATCCATATGGCAGGATTGAAGCGGAAACTATAGCATGGTCGGAAGGTGTGAGGTCTGAACAGAACGATGAAGTGGGAGTTTACATCACTGGCATTCATAGTAAAGACTATATCAAACTCTCCAATGTGGACTTTTCAGATAGAGGAGTCTCGGCATTTGGAGCATCGGTTGCATGCAAATTGAAGGGAGGGCAAATAAAGGTTCATCTTGATTCAAAAGATGGTGAGCTACTGGCTAAATTAAATGTTCCTACGACAGGCTCGATGGACAAATGGGAATATATTGAGACTCCTGTTTTAACCGAAATAAAGGGAGTTCATGACCTATACTTTCTTTTCTCCGGCGCTTCCAGTACACGTGAACTTTTTAACATTGATTACTGGACCTTCAAGGCAGAGGACTCCGGTGTCGAGGAGACTGCAATATCAGATGGCGTCCCCAAGACAGTAGTCTATAATCTCATGGGAGTGGAGATTCTTAATACGGATGATAGATCTCAACTCACCACATTACCAAAAGGGATCTATATCGTCAATGGGAAAAAGGTAGCTCTATGATAAGACGGTAAATGATTTTTTGACAATTAAAATAATAATCCCATAATACTTTCAATTATGAAACGAAGAATTTTTTCAATGATTTTCGCCATTGTGGTCGGAATGCTTGGAGCATGGGCGTGGCCCGGAATGCCGATGCCAAAGCTTCATGTCGAAGGCCGGTGGCTTATGGATGAAGATGGCAACAAAGTCAATCTGCACGGTTTTGGTCAGACCTACAGTCCATGGTTTAATGAAATGGGCAGCAAGTGGAACAATTACAACGTTAACGAATGTCTTAAATATAACAAGGGTATTCTTGACGGCATAATGGATGCAGGTTGGAAAATGACTTATATCCGTATGCATATGGATCCATACTGGAGCAATACTCCGGGTGTATGGACAAATGGAGAAGGGGATATATCTGCATTTGAGTTAAGCAGATTCCGTAAATATCTCAACGAAGTGTTTATCCCCATGGCAGAATATGCTGTTTCAAAAGGCCTTTATGTCGTGATGCGTCCACCGGGTGTATGTCCGGAGAAAATTGAAGTCGGTGGAGAATACCATAACTACCTTAAAAGAGTTTGGGGATATGTAGCCCAACAGAAAGCTCTTACTGACAATCCTTATATAATGTTTGAACTTGCAAACGAACCTGTTCAGATTAAAGGTACCGACGGAAACTATGGTGCCGGTACAGATGCATGTAATAAAGCTCTTACTCAATTCTTTCAGGAAATTGTCGACATTGTGCGGCAATGCGGTTGCAATAATATCCTATGGGTTCCTGGCACTGCATATCAATCTCAGTATGCCGGGTTTGCAAAATATCCAATCAAGGGTAAGAATATCGGATATGCGGTTCATGTTTATCCCGGCTGGTATGGTAGCGACGCCATAGAGCCGAGCCATGAGCTTGGTGGTAACTACGGCGGAGGCTACGATTCGTTTGCTGCCGGATGGAAAAATCAAATTGAGCCCTGCGCTGCTATCGCTCCGATGATTGTCACTGAGATGGACTGGCTTCCTTCTAAATATCAGTCTTCATGGGGTAAGAGTATAACTGGAAAGATGCTTGGCCAAGGTTTTGGAGCTAACTTCAAACTCCTTGCTGACCGTACCGGAAATGTGAGTTGGATGATCTTTACCGGTCCTGAGCTTCTTGCTCGATTTAACGGTAAGGCCGGATCAGATGGCAATTATACTATGTATAATGATCCTGAAGGTTGCATTTGGTCTACATATCATTGGTATGAGGAATACGCCGGATTTGAATTGCCTGAAGTTAAGAATGTCGGTCTCTATTTCTCCCCTCGTGGCATCGAGTCTTCAGACGAGACGGTGATTTTGACCGGAAGCTCGAAAGGGGCTGCCCTTATTGCCGATCGTGGTCTTGGATTTGATTTCAATGTAAATGGCGATATAGAAGTCAACATAGCTGATCCTGACGTGCTGAGATGGGATAATGGCTCTTTCACAGCATTACGTCCTGGTGAGACCACATGTGATATTTCATACACTATCGATGGAAAGAACGAAACTAAATCTTTAAAATTCGTTTCTACTCCTTTCCCATTGCTTAATGGATACTTCAATCCTTCAATTTGGGAAAACGGCACCTTCAATGAAGAGACAGGAGAAATTACTACAGGTCAGTATGGCTTTGCTGGATGGAAGTATGGCAGTGGACTTGATCTTTCTGAATATGATTATCTGATTTGCGAGGTTGAGAATCCCGGTGGTGGTCTTTCACTTCGTCTTTTTGATAAGGATAATTACTGGACAGACCCATACATGATAGATTTCGGAAATAAGACAAGGGTAGTTGTTGATCTGAAAAAGATGAAATCAAGTGAGAAAAGAGTTGTAGATCCTTCTCACATATATATTGTTGGATTCTGGACTTATGGTGGCCACAAGTTTAAGGTGAAGAATATATTCCCCTCCAATGATCCGAATGCAACTGCGGTTGAATCCATTTCAGTTGATCCAATTTCAGATGGAACTGTATACAATCTCCAGGGTATCCGTGTAGCATCCTCCATCTCCGAAGTTACCGCCCCCGGCATCTACATAGTCAATGGCAAAAAACGCCTAATTAAATAAAAAATTAAATTATCGAGGTTAATCTCGATTAATCCTGATTAATCCCGATTAATCTCGATAAAACATGAATCATCCCGAAAAAATAAAAAATGAAATTCCTAAAATCAATAATATTAGGCTCTGCAGCCCTTGTCTCCGCAGTTAGCATGCAAGCTGCCGACCCCAACTTCCACATATATCTCTGCTATGGACAGTCTAACATGGAAGGGAATGCCCTCGTCGAGAATATCGATAAGCAGAACATCCCCGACCGTTTCAAGATGATGGCAGCTGTCAATTATAGTAATCCCAAAAGAGTGATGGGAGAGTGGTATGAGGCAATGCCTCCACTATGCCGTGAATATACTGGTTTGACCCCAGCCGACTGGTTCGGTCGCACAATGGTTGAGAACTTACCTGAGGATGTCAAAGTTGGTGTCATAAATGTCGCTGTTGGTGGCGCTCCAATTGAAGACCTCGATAAGAATATTGACCTCGCTGCTCTTGAAAAGAAGGATGGTTGGTACAAGAACTATATGAAGGAATATGACAATTCTCCCTACGAACGCCTGATTGAATGCGCCAAGAAAGCGCAGGAGGATGGTGTGATCAAAGGTATTCTTCTTCATCAGGGTGAATCAAACAATGGTCAGTCAGATTGGTGTAATAAAGTCAAAAAAATCTACGATGACATTCTCTCCGATCTGGGGCTTGAACCTAATTCTATACCTCTTCTTGTCGGTGAGACAGTCAGGTCTGAGATGGGGGGATATTGCGGTATGCACAACTCAGTCATTGCTAAACTTCCCAAAACAATCCCGACCGCTAAAGTTGTCTCCTCTGCCAATCTTGAGCAGAAGGGTGATGGCCTTCATTTCACCGCGCATAGTTATAGAGTGATTGGATGCCGTTATGCAACCGCAATGCTCGAGACTATGGGAATCACTGATCCTAAGGTCTCCTACTCTGAAGAGATACCTGAGATTCCTCATCCTGATCCTGCTGAAGGCGACTTCGTTTTCGATCTCAATACATTTAATCCTACGATTTGGGAAAAGGGTACTTTCAATACTGAAACCGGCATCTTCATTGCAGGTCAATGGGGTTTTGGAGGCTGGGAATATAATCCTCCCATTGACCTTTCAGGATATAAATATATTGTAGCCGAACTTAATCAGCCCGAGCAAAACGGCCTTGAACTCCGTGTCTTTGACACTGCAAGCTACTGGGAAAAGTCATATGAAGGAAAATTTGGAGGATCTGAAATCCTGATTGCAGAACTTGACGGAATGATGAAGAATCTTCCTTCCGGAATTGTCCCAGTCAACACTTCTGAAATTTATAGGGTTGGTTTTTGGTGTTATGGAAATTCTCCAATCCATATCAAGCATGTATTTGCCACCAACAATAATCCATATGAGACTGAAAGTGTAAGCTCAATAGAATCTAAGTCGTCAGATACCTGTGTCTATAACCTTCAGGGCATCCGTGTAGCATCATCTATTTCCGATGTCACACTCCCGGGACTTTATATCGTAGACGGCAAAAAGATCCTCATCAAATAAAAAAGTTTAAGTTTCGCAGACTCAACTTAAAGGTTATGAGTTAATAGGTTATAAGATTGAATCTTCTAATATAAAGGCATAATAATATCACAAGATTCTCAGTCAAGTAATAACCTTTTAACCTTATAACCTTCTTAACCTTCAACTTTTGCTTGCGAAAGCTGAGTAAAAATATAAAAGAATGAAATTTCTGAAATCAATAATGTTAGGTACGGTTGTCCTTGCATCGGCATTGTCTATGCAAGCGACTGATCCCAACTTTTACATTTATCTTTGTCTTGGTCAGTCCAATATGGAGGGTAATGCTCAGGTAGAACCCATCGACCGCAAGAACGTCCCTGAGCGTTTCCAGATGATGGCTTGTGTAGACTTTCAGAATCCAAAGCGGAAGCAAGGGGAGTGGTATGTGGCTACTCCACCGCTCGTGAGAGAATATACAGGTCTCACTCCTATGGATTACTTCGGACGCACAATGGTAGATAATCTTCCGGAGAGTGTCAAGGTTGGTGTGGTGCCTGTGGCGATCGGGGGCTGTAAGATCGAGCATCTTGATAAGAATTACGATCCTGCTACTCTTGCCAGCGAGGCAGATTGGTTCAGAAACTTTATGAAGGCTTATGACAATGCTCCTTATGCCCGACTGCTTGAGTGTGCGAAGAAGGCGCAGGAAGATGGAGTCATCAAGGGGATACTATTGCATCAGGGGGAATCCAACACCGGCGACCCTCAGTGGTGGAACAAAGTGCGTAAGGTATATGATGATCTGCTCTCAGATCTCAATCTTGAGCCAAACTCAATTCCTCTGCTTGCAGGCGAGGTCGTAACTTCAGAGATGGGTGGAGTATGCGGCTCGATGAATAATATCATCAGCAATGTCCCCGAGGATTTCAATATGGCTCATTCTGTATCAGCTGCCGGTCTTCCCCAGAAAGGCGACGGACTCCACTTTACGGCTCACGCTTATCGTGTGCTGGGAACGCGCTATGCTACCGAGATGCTCCGCATCATGGGCATCAACGATCCAGTGGTGAACTATTCCGAGCAACAGGTCTACATTCCAAGTCCGATACCCGCAGATGGTGACTTCGTGTTAAAGCTGAATGATTTCAATCCGGCAATATATGCCGACGGCACCTTCGATGCTGCTACAGCTACCTTCAAAGGAGGACAGTGGGGATTCGGGGGCTGGGAATTTGAGCAGCCTGTCGACCTTTCCGGCTATAAATATCTCGTTGCGGAACTGGAGGACGAAGAGCGGGACAGCGTCAATCTGAGAGTGTTTGACTCTCCGGATTATAAAGATGTGCCATATTCTTCAGCCTTCAACGGCGGAAAACTGATAGTGGCGGAACTTGACGGCATGATGAAAAATCTTCCTGACGGAATTAAGCCTTTGAATACAGCGAATGTCTATAGAATAGGCTTCTGGTGTTTCGGCAAGAATCCTATACGCATCAAGCAGGTATTCGCCACAAACACCAACCCCTACGATAAGTAAGCACTGACCTAAAAACAACAATAACCCAAATATGAAAAGAAAATTATTCCTCCCCCTCATAGCCTTTGTAGCCTTCCCGGTATTCGCCGATTCTTACGAGGTGAAAAGCCCCGACGGAAAGACTGTGGTGACAGTTTCAGATGAAGGTCTTATGCCGACATATTCTGTGAAGTACAACGGAACGGATTTCCTTCTAAACTCGCCACTCGGATTAAGAACCAATATTGGCAACTTCACCTCTGGTCTGAATATTGGAAAAGTTCACCCTGCAAAACGCTCTGATTCCTATTCTCTAAAGAATATTAAGAACAGCAAGGTGAATTATGAGGCGAATACCTGTGATTTCACTTTCTGCCGGGAAGACGGGGTCCCCGTCTTCGATCTTCAGATGGAAGTCAGCGATAACAATGTTGCTTTCCGCTACAATATGTGGCCGCAGAAGGAGACACTTAGTTGCGTGGTGGAAAGTGAGGCAACCGGTTTCGTAATGCCTGACGGCACAACAACATTCCTTTGCCCTCAGATGCAACCGATGACTGGTTTTGCCCGCACTGCTCCCAGCTACGAGACCAACTATGATCTCAATGACTCAATGGGGAAGAACGGATGGGGCAACGGTTACACTTTCCCATGTCTCTTCAAGAATAGCGACAACGGTTGGATACTGATATCTGAAACGGGGCTTGCAGGCGACTATGTCGCTTCTCATCTTGCCAATAAGTCCGGTGGAGAATATGAGATTGCATACGCTATGCCTGCCGAGCTTAATGGCTTCGGCTCTACAGGTGCTCAGATTGCCCTGCCAGGTGGCACTCCTTGGCGAACAATTACTGTAGGCGAGACACTCGCTCCCATCGTTGAGACTACAATCCCCTTCGATGTGGTGCAGCCACTTTATGCACCATCCAAAAACTATGATTATGGCAAAGGAAGCTGGAGCTGGATCATCAAGATGGATCCGAGCTGCAACTTTGAGGAACAGAAAAAGTATATAGATTTTTCAGCGGCTATGGGTTGGGATACCGTGCTCGTTGATGCTCTATGGGATAGCCAGATCGGATACGAAGGTATTGAAAAACTGGCTGCCTATGGAAAAGAGAAAGGTGTCGATTTGTATCTTTGGTATAACTCCAATGGATCTTGGAACGATGCTCCTCAGGGACCGCGAGGCGTGATGAATGATATTGTAAAGCGTCGTAAAGATATGAAATGGATGCAGAAAAATGGTATCCGTGGCATAAAGGTTGACTTCTTTGGAGGCGACAAGCAGGAGACTATGCGCCTCTATCATGATATTCTTGCTGATGCCAACGATTATGGAATCCTCGTGATCTTCCATGGTTGCACTCTTCCTCGAGGCTGGGACAGGATGTATCCTAATTTCGCTGCTGCCGAAGCTGTACTTGCAAGTGAAAACTTGCATTTCTCTCAGGGTATGTGTGATGCTGAGGCAAAGAATGCCGCTACTCATCCCTTTATCCGTAACACTGTAGGAAGTATGGATTTCGGTGGAAGCACGCTCAATAAATTTTACTCTGCCGACAACGCTCATGGCTCTAAGCGAATGACCAGTGATGTCTTCGCACTCGCCACAGCAGTTCTCTTCCAAAGTCCTGTGCAGCACTTTGCGATGGCTCCCAACAATCTTGAGGATGCTCCCGCTTGGGCGGTAGACTTCATGAAGAATGTCCCGACTACATGGGATGAAGTGAAGTTTATCGACGGCTATCCCGGCAAATATATTGTCATGGCTCGCAAAAGTGGCGAGGACTGGTATGTGGCAGCTATAAATGCTGAGGATGATACCCTTAATGCAGAGATTGAGCTTCCCGGTTATGTCTCTGGCAATGAGATAGCAATGTATAGCGACGACAAAGACCTCAACGGCTCACTCAAGACGGTAAAAACTAACAAAAAAGGAAAAATCAAAATCTCCGTCCCCAAAAACGGCGCGACCCTCCTCAAATACTAAAAACCTCTGAATCAAAAATCTAATAAATACCACACATGGAACCAATCAATACCGGAAAAAATCTTGAATCCAAAGGATTCTACAAAGTTTCAATGCTTAAATGCATTGGCTTCGGTTCTGGTGACCTTGCTCAGAACCTTATCTACCAGACCATCAGCATGTATTTGCTTTTCTTTTATACTAATGTCTACGGACTTGACCCTGCTGTGGCTGCCGTGATGTTTCTTATTGTCAGGATTATTGACGTAATTTGGGATCCTTTGGTAGGTACTTTCGTTGATAAACATGATCCAAAACTCGGTAAATACCGTACATATCTTATCTTCGGTGGTATTCCTTTGACAGGCTTTGCAATCCTATGCTTCTGGAATGGATTCTCCGGTTCACTCCTTTATGCGTACATCACATATGTCGGCTTGTCAATGTGCTATACTCTTGTGAATGTACCTTATGGTGCCTTGAACGCATCGCTTACCCGCGATACAGCCGAAATTACTAAACTGACTTCCGTACGTATGTTCATGGCAAATGTCGGTGGTCTTGCTGTCGGAATGGGTATTCCAATTGTCTTGAAACTTTTTGATCCCGCTGAGACTGAGGATATGTCTACACATGACTCTGCATGGCTTGCTACCATGACTATCTATGGTCTTATTGGTCTCGTCCTTCTGTTCTTCTGCTTCTTCCAATGTAAAGAGAAAGTGGTTATGGATAAAGCTGAGACTGAAAACGTTAAAGTCTCAGACCTTTGGATGGAATTTGTCCACAATCGTCCACTTCGTATCCTTGCATTCTTCTTCATCACAGCTTTCGCTATGATGGCAATCGGTAATGCTGCCGGAGCATACTATATCAACTACAATATGCACGGTAACGCTGCCGAGCTGTCTATCTTCATGGGTCTCGGTTCCATTCCGGCATTTATCTTCATGCCGATGATTCCTGCTATCAAGAAGATGGTAGGTAAGAAAGGAATGTTCAATATCTTCCTTGTGACTGCTATAGTTGGCATGACCTTGCTCTATATCGTTTCTGTGATTCCATTCCTTAAGCACATGTGGCTCGTTTATATTGCCCAGTTCATCAAGTCGACTGGTGTCATCGTGGCTACCGGCTATATGTGGGCTCTTGTTCCCGAAGTAATCTCTTACGGCGAATATGTCCATGGACGTCGCATTTCAGGCATCGTAAATGCTCTCACTGGTATTTTCTATAAGGCTGGTATGGCTCTTGGTGGGGTGGTGCCGGGTCTCGTGCTTGCTTTCGTAGGTTTTGACAGTGCAGCTATCGAGCAGACAGTATTTGCTCAGCAGGGTATTCTTTGGCTTGTGGCTATCATTCCGGCCATCCTCCTCATCCTCGCCATGTTTATTATCTCTCGGTATGAACTCACCGATCAGCGCATCGACGAAATCAACCGCGAAATCGAAGCCCGCCACAACCAATAATCCAATAAATAAGCCTTATAAATCTTATAAAGAATTATAAATCTTATACGACTTATAAAACTTGTAAGCCAAATAAAACTTATAAGTAAATCTTATAAGTAGCTCGCAAAAATTAATGATATGATAAATGCGAGATAATCATGAGGCAGCTTGGCTGCGGAGCGAAGGAGCTTAGCGAGCTAAGCGACTGAACGACAATGCCAAGATGGACAGGATTAGCCGCAGTTATCATATCAAGACCTTTGCAGATGCTTGGTTAATATATGTCGTTTAATTTTTGTGAGCTACTTAAGCCCCATCATAAGATAAAACATGAAAAAAATATTATATTCATTATCCTTTGCTATTCTTGCGGTATCATGCTCCTCCTCTAAAGCAGAGCCGACGCCTCCTACCGTTAAGGATCATTTCAAAGATGACTTCCTTATAGGAGCCGCGATCCCGGTCCGTCACGTAAATGGAGAAGATCCGAAGGCTGATTCTATAGTCACTCTCCATTTCAATTCTATTGTAGCTGAAAACTGCATGAAAAATGGTGAGATCCAACCTAAGGAAGGAGAGTTTTTCTGGGATGATGCCGACAAGTTTGTGAAATACGGAGAAGACCGTAATATGGCAATCATTGGTCATGCTCTCGTTTGGCATTCACAGCTTGCTCGTTGGTTTGCTAAAGACAAGGATGGCAATGATGTTAGTCCGGAAGTCTTGAAACAGCGTATGAAAGATCATATTTATGCTGTTGTAGGCCGATATAAGGGCCGTATCAAGGGCTGGGACGTGGTCAACGAGGCTATCGAAGACGATGGCAGCTACCGCAAATCTCCATTCTACCGCATTCTTGGAGAGGAATATATTCCATTGGCATTCCAATACGCACATGAAGCTGACCCGGAAGCCGAACTTTATATCAACGATTTCTCAATGTTCTTGCCCGGCAAACGTGAAGCATATGTGAAGATTGTCAACGATCTAAAGAAGCGTGGTCTCCGAATCGACGGCATAGGAATGCAGAGTCATATCGGTATGGACTATCCGGAATTTGATGAGTACGAGAAAAGCATAGTTGCTTTTGGAAATACCGGATGTGATGTCATGGTCACCGAGCTGGATATGTCTGCTCTTCCTACAGTAGAGATGGGTGCTGATATAGGTGCCATCTTCCGTATGACTCCGGAAGAGCGTCGTGAAGCAATGAAGAAATTCAATATTTATCCCGATGGGCTGCCTAAAGAGGTAAGCAAAGAGTGGAACGATCGAATGGCACAAGTCATGGCTCTTTACAAGAAACACTCCGATAAAATCTCCAGAGTCACATGGTGGGGCACCACCGACGGAATGTCTTGGAAAAATGGCTTCCCTATTCCCGGACGTACTGACTATCCCCTCCTCTTCGACCGCGACTACAACATGAAGCCATTCATGAAGGAGATTATTGAGAATTAGTTATGGAACGGCGGTTTCCTAACCGCCGCCCTAAAGAAAATCTAACCACCGGTCTTTAAAGACCTTAAGAACCTCAAAGCCCTTTTTACCTTAAATTTTCAACCCTCAAACAATAACAACCATGCAAACCCCAGAAAAAAGATACCTTTTCCCTGCCGACTACATGGCAGATCCCAGTGTACACATCTTCAACGGAAAGATCTACATTTATCCCTCCCACGATTGGGAGTGTGAGAATGTGGAGAACGACAACGGCGATCAGTACGTTATGAAAGACATGCATGTACTTTCTATCGACGGCGACCCTATGACCGGTAAAGTGACCGATCATGGTAAAGCACTTGATATAGCTGATATCCCATGGGCCGGCCGTCAGCTTTGGGACTGCGATATTGCTGAAAAAGATGGTAAATATTACCTATATTTCCCTCTTAAGGATAAAAACGACATCTTCCGTGTTGGTGTAGCTATCGGCGATCGTCCTGAAGGTCCCTTTATTCCTCAGCCGGATCCGATTCGTGGCAGCTATTCCATAGATATGTGTGTCCTTAAAGACGGTGATGAATACTATATGTACTTCGGTGGCCTCTGGGGCGGACAGCTTCAACGTTACAAAGACAATAAAGCTCTCGAAATTCCATATCTTCCTGAGGGTGACGAACCATCGCTCCCAAGCCGTTGCGTGCGTATCAGCAAAGATATGCTCCAGTTTGCTGAAGAGCCACGTCCTATTCAGGTGGTAGATGAAAATGGAGAGCCGCTCAAAGCAAATGATCCTCATCGTTTCTTTGAGGCTTCATGGGTACACAAACATAATGGAAAATACTATTTCTCATATTCAACAGGAGACACCCATCTGCTTTGCTATGCTGTTGGTGACAATCCATATGGCCCATTCGTATATCAAGGTGAAATCCTTACTCCGGTTGTTGGCTGGACTACTCACCATAGCATAATCGAATACGATGGCAAATGGTATCTCTTCCATCATGACAGTGTACCCTCCGGTGGCAAATCATGGCTCCGCAGCCTTAAGGTCTGCGAACTGACCTTCGACGAAAACGGCAAAATCCAAACAATAGACGGAGGCGGCGACGCACAGTAGCCAGCACTCTTTGCGTGAGTCCTCACGCGAGATAGCTATCCAAAAATATCTATTCCGGCAACCTGATAGGGACGCACGGCTCGTGCGTCCTTATTTTATATTTTACACTTATGCAAAAGCTTCTTCTCTGTCTCTTCTCATTGCTATCTCTCTCTGTCTCAGCCCAAGCCCCTATCATTGACTTCGTGACTCCATCTATAGTTAGGGTTAGATGGACTCCTGATGGTACTGCCACAGACAATGCTACCGGAGTTTGTGTATATCCTGCCAACGAAGTTAAGGTGCATGAATCAAAATCCGGATCAATGACCATCTATCGTTCCGACTCGCTCGAGGTCTCTGTTGACAACAAGGGCGGAGTAACATTCATAGATCCGTTTGCCAAGCGTATTCTCCTCAAAGAATCGGTCAACGTACCGAGAAAATTCGAAAAAGTTGCACAGGAAAAAATCATCTATGATGATGCCTCAGCTCACATGGAAGAGACTGCCAACGGCAAAGTTACTGTAAAGGATATACTCAGACGTGACACTATCGGAATGCGTCAGCGCTTTGCCATTACTTTTGATATGTCGTCTGATGAAGCTATTTATGGTCTTGGCCAGCAGATGGAAGATTATGTAAACCTCCTTGGCAAAACACTTTACCTTACGCAACATAACTTGAAGATATTCATTCCGATGATGGTCTCTACTGCCGGCTACGGACTTCTGTTTGATGCAGGATGCTCAATGAAGTTTGATAGCAAAAACAAAGGTCAAGGAATGAAGATAGGGGAGACCTCTTCCGGTTTTGAGACTACTCTTGAGATGGAGGCGGCCAATACTGTCGATTATTACTTCATCAAGGGCTCTATGCCCGAAAATGTAGTCGAAGGATACCGTTATCTAACTGGCAATGTAGCTATGATGCCTCGATATATTTTTGGCTACGTGCAGTCTAAAGAAAGATATGTATCATCAGATGATATAGTGAATACTCTTAAGGAATATCGTCGTCGGCACGTGCCCATTGACGTTATAGTGCAAGACTGGAACTACTGGCCACAAGGTTGGGGCTATATGAAGATGAACCGTGATTACTATCCCGATCCCAAGGCTCTTGCAGACTCTGTACATGCTCACAATGCCAAACTAATGGTCAGCATCTGGGCAAATCCTCAATATTGTCCGGAAGAGGATGATTTCAGAAGTAAAGGCTTGATGCTGGAGCACTCAGTTTATGACGCATTCAGTCCGAAAGGTCGCGATCTTTATTGGAAGTATGCCGACGATGAATTCTTCTCAAACGGTTTCGATTGCTGGTGGTGTGATAGTAGCGAACCTCTCGACGGCGACTGGAATCAAATGCCGGAACCGGAAAACGGGGTTCCTTACTCGTGGGATAATCATGAACGTCGTTGGCGACTAAACGATGCCATACTTTCAGAAGCTTTAGGGGCTGAGCGAGCTTGTCTTTATTCCCTGAATCATGCTAAAGGTATCTATGAGCATCAGCGTGCTGCTTCTGATAGAAAACGAGTGGTTAACCTTACCCGCTCCTCATATGCGGGTCAGCAGAGATACGCCACCGCATCTTGGAATGGGGATACTTATGCATCATGGGATTCATTCAAAAAGCAGATTCCAGGCAGTATTAATTATTTCGCAACTGGAAGTCCATATTGGACCATTGATATAGGATGTTTCTTTGTCAAGACAAGTCCAAGATGGTTTTGGAAAGGTGAATTCCCTGATGGAGTCAAGGATGACGGCTACAAAGAGTTTTACACCCGTATGTTTCAATGGGGAACCTTCCTCCCGATACTGAGAAGCCACGGCACAGAGACTCCGCGTGAAATATGGAATTTCGGCGAGGCTGGCACTCCCTATTATGATGCAATCCTTGATATGATCAATCTCAGGTATTCGATGCTTCCCTACATTTACAGTATGGCCGACGCGCAAACACGTAGCGGATTCAGCATGGCGCGTCCACTTGCTTTCGACTTTCCGAAAGACAGGAATGTCTTCGACATCAAAGACCAGTATATGTTTGGCGACATCATGGCTTGTCCGGTGACTGATCCCGGTGTAGATTCAAGAGAGGTATATCTACCTAATGGCACTGATTGGTATGACTTCTGGTCGGGCACAAAGTATATCGGAGGTGAAAACATATCCGCTGCTGCCCCTCTCAATCGTCTCCCTCTATTCGTGAAAGCCGGAAGCATTATCCCCACTTCCGATCCTGTAGAATACAGTGCAGCCTCAATGGGTATGCCTCTTACAATTGATGTTTATCCTGGAAAAGATGCCGAATTTACCCTCTACGATGACGCTGGCGACACATATGATTTCGAAAAAGGAGAGTTTACCCGCATAAATATAAAATGGAACGATAAAAAAGGAGAACTCACTATTGCCGATGCAGAAGGTACATATCCGGAAGCCCCTGCTGCCAGAAAGATGATCATCCGCAAAGGCGACAAATCCAAAACCATCACATATAAAGGAAAAGAAACAAAAATTAAATTATGAAAAAATCCATATTTACCCTCTCTCTTTTACTGGCTTCGGCTTTAGCTGTAGCAGAAAACCCCTGCGTCCAGACCTGCTTTACCACTGACCCGGCTCCAATGGTACACGGTGATCGCCTGTATGTCTACACAGGCCATGATGAAAATAAAGCCGACTTCTTCTGGATGCAAGAGTGGCGTGTATATTCTACGGAAGATATGGTCAATTGGACCGACCATGGCTCTCCACTTGCTATTGAGGATTTCTCTTGGGGCGACGACCGCGCATGGGCTCCACAGTGTGTAGAACGTAACGGTAAATTCTATTTCTATGTGCCCTTGCATTCAAATCTTAGTGGCACTATGGCTATAGGAGTGGCTGTTGGTGATTCTCCGACAGGGCCATTCAAGGATGCTATCGGCAAACCTCTTGCCGACGGAAGCTGGGATTTTATCGACCCTACTTGCTTCATCGACGACGATGGCCAGGCCTACCTATATTGGGGGAATCCTACCATCTACTATGTTAAACTTAATGACGATATGGTATCTTTCGATGGAGAAGTGCAGAAGCTTGTTCCGGATGAGGCCGGTTTTGGCCCTGGTAAGGAAGTGCCTATGGAGCCTGGTAAAAAATACAATAGTTCCTACACGGAAGGTCCTTGGTTCTATAAGCGTAATGGAAAATACTATATGCTCTATGCTGCCGGAGGAATACCCGAACATATCGCATACTCTATGAGCGACAGTCCTACAGGTCCTTGGACGTATATGGGCACCATCATGCCGCAGAAAGATGAGACAGGTTCTTTCACCAACCATTGCGGTGTGACCGACTACAAGGGTAAATCATATTTCTTCTACCATACTGGAAATCTTCCCGGTGGAGGAGGTTTCGGACGCAGCTTCTGTGTAGAGCCGTTTGAATATAATTCCGATGGGACTTTCCCCACGATTCTTCCTACTAAGGAAGGAGCCCCTGCCATTGGATATCTTGATCCATATAAGAGGGTAGAAGCTGAGACTATGGCATGGTCGGAAGGTGTGACTTCCAGGCAGAATGTTAAGGAAGGTGTCTATGTATCAGATATCCACAATGGAGATTATGTTAAAGTTGCAAATGTCAATTTTTTGAGTGGTGGTCCCAAGACTTTCTGCGCATCTGCAGCCAGCGGACTGCGTGGTGGAAATATCGAAGTGCATATGGATTCGGCTGATGGCCCTCTGATAGCTGATTTGAAAGTGCCCGCTACAGGAAGCTGGGAAAATTTCGCCTATATCGAAACTCCTGCTCAGATAGAAGTGCCAGGTGTCCACGATCTCTACTTCGTATTCAAGGGACGTAAAGGTCCTGAGCTTTTCAACTTCGACTATTGGCAATTCAAGTGAATCATGGAGGGGCGGCTTCCCAGCCGCCCTTTTTTATAATTCTCTCAACTCTACCTTACCGTAAAGTCGATTTTGTGCTATAATTATGCAGGTATAGTGCATATAAAAAATAAAAATATCAGTTATCTTTGCCAATAAATCTAATATCAAAGTAACATAAAATGCGAAACATCTTTTCTTATGCAATGTTGGTCTTTGCGACCACTGCATTATACGTGTCCGGTTGCGCCTCTTCAAATGAAGCGGAGCCGCCGGCTCCGTATGGTCCGATACCGTCCGAAAATCAATTGAATTGGCAAGATATGGAAAAATATGCCTTCATCCACTACTCCCTTAATACGTACACTGACCAGGAGTGGGGGTTTGGCAACGAGGATCCTCAACTTTTCAATCCATCTGACTTGGATGTGAAGCAATGGGTAAAAGTTTGCAAAGATTCCGGTATGAAAGGAATCATTTTCACTGCTAAACATCATTGTGGTTTCTGCATGTGGCCTTCTGAATTTACAGAGTATTCTGTAAAAAATTCTCCTTGGAAAGACGGTAAAGGCGATGTGGTTAAAGAATTGGCGGAAGCTTGCCAAGAAGCCGGATTAAAGTACGCTCTTTATCTTTCTCCATGGGACCGAAATCATCCCGAATATGGTAATCCTGAATATGTGACCTATTTCAAAAATCAACTTCGTGAACTCCTCACCAACTATGGTGATGTCTTTGAAGTATGGTTTGATGGTGCAAATGGTGGCGACGGATGGTATGGAGGTGCAAATGAAACTCGCCAGATCGATCGTACTACTTATTATCAATGGCCCGAAACCTATAAGATGATTCGCGAATTGCAGCCGCAGTGCCTTATATGGAACGATGGTAGCGATCGTGGCGACCTTCGCTGGGTTGGTACTGAAGGTGGAGAAGTTGGTGCTACAAACTGGAGTCAGCTTAACAAGGATGGTGAAGTTGATTGGGGTATGCTTCATTTCGGGCTTGAAGGAGGCGACTCTTGGGTTCCCGGAGAGACAAATACAAGTATTCGTCCGGGTTGGTTCTATCATACATCGGAAGATGAAAACGTGAAGAGTCTCTCTAAACTGATGGATACCTACTACAAATCTGTGGGTCGCAACTCAACTTTACTTCTCAATTTCCCTGTAATGCCAAATGGGCGTATTCATCCTACGGATTCCCTACGAGGAGCAGCTTTCGCACGTATGGTAGATGAGGTGTTTAAGGTGGATTTGGCAAAGGATGCACGTCTTTCGGCTTCCTCCGTAAGAGGAAAGGGTAAGAAATATTCAGCCGAAAAAGTTATAGATGGGGAAAAGAATACATATTGGGCTACCGATGATTCTGTTTTAACGGGCGCTGTCACGTTAGCGTTCAAAAATCCGGTTACATTCAATCGGTTCCTTGCTGAAGAATACATTCCGCTTGGCCAAAGAGTAAGGGAATGGAAACTGGAAGCATATGTAGATGGCAATTGGCAGGAAATTAAGGATGCTCTCACTGACGATGGCAAGCTTACTACGATAGGACACCGCAGGATAGTATGCTTCCCGACTGTGACAGCTGATAGCGTACGATTTACTGTCACAGACAGCAAAGCCTGTCCTGTGATATCCAGACTCTCGATGTTTAGCGCACCTGAACTTACTGCTGATATTCCGGATTCAGGTGAAAAACGCTCTTCCTCACTGCGTATTTTCTACATGACTCCGACATCTATGGCTGTAGATTTAGGAAAAACAAAGAAAGTGAATGGGATTCGCTATCTCCCTCCATCTCTTCGTAGCGATGGGACAGTAACACATTATTCCGTCTATGCTACTACTGACTGGCAGAACTGGAAGAAAGTTGCTTCCGGAGAATTTTCGAATATTGTCAACAATCCCATATGGCAGACTATACATTTCGATCCTGAGGATGCATCCGTGCTTCGGTTTGAGGCAGACCGTCTTTCCGGTGGAGAGCATATGGCATACTCTGATTTCGAAGTCCTTTATGAATAATATATGAATAACAGAATCTGTATAAGCGCTATAGCGCTCCAAATAGCATGTTCATTGGCCATTGCCGGTGAAGCGCGCGACTGGGAGAATCCGCATGTACTAGGAATAAACAAGCTTCCATATCATGTTACTCTCGGACTCCCTTCAGGAAAAGACGAACGCCAAGATGTGATAAGTCTTGACGGGGAATGGAGTTTTCACTGGTCGCCTGATCCTGAAAGCCGTCCTGTTGGTTTCGAGGGAGATGGGTATGATGTAAGTGGTTGGGGCAGAATCTCTGTCCCGGGCAACTGGCAGATGCAAAATTTCGGCAAACCGATATATGTCAATATTTCATATCCATTTGAGCGTAACCGACCAAGTGTTACTTCGGAGCCGCCCAAAGACTGGTATGCCTACGACCATCGGAATCCTATCGGAAGTTATGTCAGAGAGTTTGACGTAACTCCCGATATGCTCGATAAAAATGTGACTCTTAGTTTTGAAGGTGTCAAATCGGCTATGTATGTATGGGTGAATGGCAAGAAAGTCGGTTATAGCCAGAATTCAATGTCTCCGGCTGAGTTCGATATTACCTCCTATCTCCGTCCCGGATCTAATCGTCTTGCTGTAGAAGTATATCGATGGAGTGACGGTAGCTACCTTGAAGATCAGGATATGTGGCGTCTAAGTGGCATATTCCGTCCGGTTTCCCTTATTGTTCGCCCGTATGTGCATATTGCCGATTATAAGGTTGATGCTGTATTGAATGATGATTTGTCGCAGGCTACTGTTAAGGCTTTGGTTAGCTTATGCAATACAGGGAAGAAGAAGGAAAAAGGAACAGTGGTAAGTTTCAATATAGATGATAAGATCTTAAAAAGCCGTCCCATAGACATTGCACCAGGCGATACAGTTGACGTGACTCTTGAGTATAAATTAGACAATCCTAAGTTATGGTCGGCTGAGACTCCCAATCTTTACCCTTATAATGTCTCGATTATTGATAAGAAGGGTAATGCCCTTCAGACCTATGACTGGCATCTGGGCGTAAAGAAAGTCGAGACTGATGGAGAAATCTTCAAGATCAACGGTAAGAATGTGAAACTCCGTGGTGTCAATCGTCATGATCATCATCCTCGTACGGGGAGATGGGTAGACGATGCCACTGTAGAGCGTGATATTCGGCTAATGAAGCAAAATAATATCAATTTCCTTCGTACATCACATTATCCGGACCGTCCTATACTTTATGAACTATGTGACAAATATGGTATATATGTGATGGATGAGGCTTGTCAGGAAAGCCACGGATATGGATATGCCAACGAGGAAATGGGGCATGACCCCGAATGGAAAGAGGCTCACGTTGACCGTGCGGTGTCGCTCGTCTCACGCGATCGCAATCATCCCTCGGTGATCATCTGGAGTCTTGGAAACGAAGGAGGTATAGGACCTAATATCCAGGCTATGTATGACACTATCGTAGCTATGGACCCCGGCCGTCTTCCTTTCTACGATTGTCACCCTCAATATTCAGCGTTGTACGATCAGGGTTATCCGGATCCGGACCTGATGCGGGAAAGTGCTAAAAATATTACCGACAAGCCATACATAGCGCGTGAATACGCACACGCTATGGGTAACTCTATGGGACATTTCAAAGAATATTGGGACGTGATATATTCCGATCCTTCGATAGCCGGTGCAGCTATATGGGACTGGGTTGACCAGGGAATTGCAAAACCAATTGATGGTTCTCCTCTTCGTCCTTCGTCCGATATTTCACTCAAGAAGGATGAGTTCTGGGCCTATGGTGGAGATTTCGGCGACCGTCCTAATGATGCTAATTTCTGCATCAACGGACTCATTGGTCCCGACCGTATTCCTAATCCTCATCTCAATGAAGTGCGCCATATTTATGCACCAATATGGTTTACCAGGGAAGGGAATTCTATCAAATTGCAAAACAATAATAGTTTCACTCCTTTGGATGCTTACGATTATCGCTATGAGTTGCTGAAAGGGGGAGTGGTGACAGAGAAAGGGGATCTCTCTCTTGTTGGCGATACCTTTGATATCCCAAAATTTGCTGCTGATAACTCCGGTCTTTGGATGAATGTCTATGCTTGCTTGCGCGAGCCGACTCTTTGGGCAGATAAAGGATATATAGTTGCTTCAGAACAATTTGAACTTGCTCCTTATTCCTTAGAGATGGCTCAGTCGCAAGGAAAGACACCTGTTGTTTCCCGTAAAGATGGATGCGTGACTGTTAGCGGTAATGGATCCGAAATAATGGTGGATGCTTCCGGTGCTCTCATTTCATGGAAGATTGATGGCAAGGAATTGCTGGCCGGTCCTCTTGAACCATATTTCTGGAAACCAGTCAACGACAATCAGGATAAAAACGGTTATTATAAAGAAAGAATGACAATATGGGAGACTGTGGCATCGAATCGGTCGGTGAAGAATATCAGTACCAGTGAAGAGGATGGCAAAACAAAGGTCAGCATAAACATGAATCTTCCAATTGGTGCGGACTATGACATAGCATATACCTTTGACCCGGAAGGTAAAATAAGGATTGATGCCGACTACAGACCTCTTTCAGATACTATACCCTTTATCCCTAAGTTTGGTATGCGTATGCGTCTGCCGAAGGAAATGACTGAGATTGAGTATCTTGGTCGCGGCCCATGGGAAAACTATCCCGATCGAAAGCGCAGTGCATTCATCGGCCGTTATTCGATGTCGCTTTCCGAGTATCAGCACGATTACATCAGACCGCAGGATAACGGAAATCGATGTGATGTCAGCTATTTGATTCTGAAACCGTCAAATGGTGCAATTTACCCTTCCGTGAGGATTGATGCTGTCGGTACCCCTCTGTGCATTCGTGCTTGGGATTACAGTGAAGAAGAACTTCAGAAAGCTATGCATCCTTACGAACTCAAAAGGGGTGACTTCGTAAACGTGAATATTGACCATAATATCCACGGTGTCGGTGGCACCGATACATGGGGACGTCCGACACTGGATCAATATACGATCAAAGGAACTGATCCTCATAGCTACTCCTTCATTCTCTCAGCTTTCTGAAGCTTTTGTTTCCTGATGCAAGCTTCAGCGAGCATAAACAAATTCAATTATAAACTACCCCAATAATTATTATGATGAAAAATCTTTTGACACTGTCTGCTATGGCTGCCATCATGGCGCCTATTGCCCTCGCTGAAGGCAATATGCCCCTTGTGCAGACGAAGTACACTGCAGATCCCGCTCCAATAGTGCGCAATGACACTATATATCTATATACATCCCATGATGAAGACAACGCCGAAGGCTTTCTTATGAAGAATTGGCTTCTCTATACATCAACGGATATGAAAAACTGGCAGGATCGTGGAATTGTAGCCTCCTTGAAAGATTTCAAATGGTATGACGGTGACAATGGTGCTTGGGCGATTCAAGTTGTGGAGCGTAATGGCAAATGGTATATGTATTGCCCGATTCATGGACACGGTATAGGGGTGCTTGTATCCGATTCTCCATACGGCCCATTTGTGGATCCATTAGGTGAACCTCTTATATGGCAGAAGGAGCACTGGTATGACATTGATCCAACTGTTTGGGTAGATGATGACGGCCAGGCTTATCTCTATTGGGGCAACCCCCATCTCTATATGGTGAAGCTTAATGATGACATGATATCCTATTCCGGGCCGATAGTGCAGCATCCTGACATTCAGGATTACCAGGAAGGACCATGGTTCTATCGCCGTGGCGACAACTATTATATTGCTTTCGCCTCTACTTGCTGCCCTGAAGGAATTGGGTATGCGATGAGTAAGTCACCTACCGGACCATGGGAATACAAAGGTCATATCATGGACCACACTGACCGAACGAGAGGCAACCATCCCGGTATCATTGACTACAAGGGTAAGAGCTATCTCTTCGGACAGAATTCTGAGCTTCTCAAACTCGAACAACCTGAGTATCTCGAACGTCGCTCTGTGAGCGCAGCGGAAATGCATTATAATCCTGATGGAACGATTCAGGAAGTTCCATATTGGTTTGATAATGATCTGAAGCAGATTGAGCCATTAAATCCTTATCGTAGAGTTGAGGCTGAAACCATGTCGTGGGGCTATGGTATGCGTACGACTCCACGAAATCCTTGGGGACAACAGAAATGGAACCAACTTGTCACTGCTATTGACGAAGGTGACTATATCCGAGTGTCTGGGGTGGATTTTGCCAATGGTCCGAAAGAGTTTTCTATTGATGCTCAGTGTCCTCTTTATGGAGGTGTGATAGAACTGCGTGTTGATGATGTCGATGGTCCTAAGATAGGTGAGGTTACGATCTCGGGTACTAAGAACAAGATAGAGACATTCACTGTGCCTGTAGAAAGTGTAAAAGGAATCCACGATTTCTATCTCGTATTCAAAGGATCAAAACAACAAAAGAAAAATCTTTTCAATCTCGATTCCTGGCAATTCAAATAATACTTTTCCCAGCTCGGCGAGCTGATATCACGTCGAAACCCCAGGCTTCAGCCTGGGATCATTCCCAAAAACATAGTAGCCTCGGAGAGGCGATTTGTGATAAATGCTTATATCATATAAATAAAAACATGAAAAAATATTTGTTTTCCCTCATCTTACTGACAGCCCTTTCCGCTACTGCTGAAAAAGTGGCAGTAAAATTCTATACCCCGGAAATTGTAAGAATCACCAAATATCCTGATGGCAAAGAAGCTCAAGACCGCACATCACTCGTGGTGACGGCAAAGCCGGAAGAGGTAAAGGTGACCGCAACTGTTGATGACAATGTGACCTGCTACAAAACATCTTCGCTGATTGTCACTACAGATAATAAATCCGGAAAAGTAAGTTTCTATAAGCCGGATTGGCAACTCTTGGTTGCAGAAGGACGTCATGGTTTCACTCCGATCACTGATGGTATTGATAAAGGCTCATATAAAGTGATGCAAAGCTTCGCCCTCGAAGCAGACGAACCTATCTATGGCGTCGGAATGCTTCAGAATGGCAAGATGTCGCAGCGTGGTGAACACCGCTTGATGCAGCAATCCAATCTTGAAGATTTTGCCCACTTCTTCCAGAGTATAAAAGGCTATGGAATATACTGGGACAACTATTCCCCCACAACTCTCAACGATAATGAGACTCTTGAACTCGAAAGCCAAGTTGGCGATCTTGTTGATTACTACTTCATGTATGGAGGGGATGCTGACGGCGTTATCGCTGATATCCGTTGGCTTACCGGTAGCGTTCCAATGATGCCACTTTGGACATATGGATTCCATCAGAGCCGCGAACGCTACAAAACACAGGATGAACTCCTTGAAGTCGTAAATAAATATCGTGAGCTTGGCGTTCCTTTCGATGGCATTATTCAAGACTGGCAGTATTGGGGGAGCAATTATACATGGAATGCGATGGAGTTTATCAATCCTGACTTCAACCGTGCTCAGGAAATGATCGACAAGGTGCACGACAACAATGCCCATATAAGCATCAGTATTTGGCAGAGCTTTGGCCCTCAGACAAAGCAGTATAAGGAACTTAAGGACAAAGGTCTCCTATTCGATTTCGAAACTTGGCCCGAATCTGGTCTTACTGAATGGCCTCCCCGTCGCGACTATCTATCGGGTGTCCGCGTATATGATGCCTATAGCCCCGAAGCGCGCGATATTTATTGGAACCACTTGAAGCGTCTCCACTCTATGGGTATTGATGCTTGGTGGATGGACTCTACAGATCCCGACCATATGCAGTATAAGGATTCCGACCTTGACCAACCATCTGCCCTTGGATCTTACCGCTCAGTTCGCAATCTTTTCCCCTTCATGTGCGTAAGTGGAGTAGATACTCATCAGCGTGCTGAAGATAATCAGAAACGTCCCTTCATCCTTACCCGTTCTTACTTCACAGGTCAGCAACGTTACGGTTCCATGTCCTGGAGTGGAGATGTCGGTAGTTCATGGGATTCTTTCCGTAAGCAGGTACCACTTGTTCTTAACCATACGCTGACAGGCAATCCTAATGTAAATACAGATATAGCAGGGTTCTTTTCCGGAAGCTACAATAAGAACTGGGATCCGACTTCCGGTACGAAAAATCCACAGTTCCAGGAACTCTCGGTTAGATGGATGCAATTTGGAGCATTCAATCCTATGATGCGTAGTCATGGTGCAGATACCTATCGTGAACTATATTACTATGGCAAGGCTGGCGAACCTGTATATGATGCACTTCTGGATGCAATTAAGTTGCGCTATCGCTTGATGCCATATATTTATAGCACTGCCCGCCGTGTAAGCGCTAACGATGATAGCTTCATGCGTGCTCTCTTTATGGATTTCAAGGATGATAAGAACACTTGGGACAATGGAAAAGAATTTATGTTCGGACGTAGTCTGCTCGTTTGTCCGGTCCTTGATCCTCTATATACAGAGGAGAAGATTGTGAAGACCGATGAAATAAGCGGTTGGAATAAGCAGGAAGTGAAACTGACGGAAGAAGGCTGGCCGGTAGTGGATTGGACTGCTAAGAAGGTGTATGAGGTATATCTTCCTGCAGGCACCGATTGGTATGACTTCTGGACAGGAAAGAGATATGCCGGAGGCGAGACTGTGAAAGCTGATGCCCCTCTTGCTTATTCTCCTCTTTACGTAAAGGCTGGAAGCATCATTCCTCTCGCAGAGGATATGCAGTACACTTCCGAAAAACCTTGGGATTATTTGACCCTCAATATATATCCCGGAGCCAACGCAGAGTTTGTGCTCTACGAAGATGAAGGTGATGGATTCAACTACCTTGATGGCCAATTCACCAAGATTCCAATGATTTGGAACGACAAGAAACGCACCCTTACCATCGACGCCCGCAAAGGCTCCTTCGACGGTATGCTGAAGACGCGCACCTTCAAAGCCGTCCTCCCTGACGGCCAAACCAAAGAAGTCACCTATACCGGTAAACGCTTAACCCTCTCCCTATAAAATTATGACGATAAAAAAAGCAATTCTTCCCACTATACTGTCAGCTATCAGCATATTGCCTACATATGCTGGAATAACTCAATTTTACGAGTCATCTGATGGCATAACCTTCTTATACTTGAAGGATAACAAGAGCAAGCCCATGCAGATGTTGAGACTCAACTGTGGCGAAGTAAAGTCAATAGGAGCTCCAACTCAAGAAGAAGTCAAATACGAGATGCTGACCGGCAAGCGTCATGATTGTTGGAGTTTTTACGAACAGCGTCAATACCTCCTCGCTGATTCTGACACTCTGACGATTAGACTCTACAAGGACGGCTTTGCCTGGAAGAAAAAGGGCACTTCTAAAATCGAACTCATAAATCCACAGCATACTTGGCTTCAAGAATGGACCGATTGCTATGAGAATTTCTTCCCTAAAGACACTGTATATGCTGTCGGAAAGCGAATAGGATATCCGGCTCTATTTGAATATAAAGATAGCATTTTCGGCCTCCTTACCGAAGCCGGTATCACCACGGACGAGGCTGGTGTAAGTATGTATCCACTTGGAAACAATAGTTTTGACCTGAAGCCTGATGGTCCTGAAAATGGAGGTTGGCAAACTTTCATTGTAGGCACTCTGGCAGATGTTGTAGAGTCAACCCTTGTCACAGACATTGCTGCTCCCAGCAAGCTCAATGATACCTCTTGGATCGAACCCGGAGTTGCTTCATGGGTCTATTGGGCATACAATCATGGTTCAAACGACTATGAGATTATCAAGAAGTATGTCGATATGGCAGAAGAACTCAAGCTTCCATATGTGCTGATTGATGCCGAATGGGATGAAATGAAAGATGGAAAGACTGTCGAGGATGCAGTTGCATATGCCATTTCAAGAGGTGTTAAACCAATGATTTGGTACAACTCATCCGTAGGTTGGGTCAATGGCGCGCCCGGACCTAAATATCGTCTCAACAAGCCGGAAGATCTTGAAAAAGAATTTGCATGGTGTGAGAAGATTGGGGTGAAAGGGGTGAAGATTGACTTCTTTTCAGGAGATACTAATCTAAACTGGAAGTTTATGGACGAACTCCTTCAAGCCGGTGCCCGCCATCATCTCCTTGTGAACTTCCACGGGTCTCCGCTCCCGAGAGGATGGCAACGTACTTATCCAAACTTCATCACAACAGAATCCGTATATGGTGAAGAATGGTACAACAATCTTCCTGTGTTGACCGAAAAAGCTGCTTGTCACAATGCAACTCTTCCGTTTACTCGCAATGTAATTGGGTCGATGGATTATACTCCATGTGCATTCACTGATTCCCAACATCCACACATTACGACGAATGCCCATGAGCTTGCTTTGACAGCTCTATTCGAGTCCGGTATCCAGCATCTTGCTGACCGTCCGGAAAGTTTCTTGTCGCAACCTCAAGAAGTAAAAGACTACCTGTCTAATCTTCCCACTGCATGGGACAACACTGTTCTGCTTGGTGGTTATCCGGGTGAATTCGCAATGATGGCAAGGAATAAAGATGGCAAATGGTGGATTTCAGCCATCAACGGCACTGATGCTCCCATCGATCTTACCGACATAGACTACTCACGACTCGGATTAAATGGCTCCGACCTCAACGTTAAAATCTTTGAAGACGCCATTCCAGACAGCGATACCAAATGGAAAATCTCGAATAGCAACAACCTCCCATCCTCATTCCATATCCAACCCCGTGGAGGCCTTGTAATGACTATCTCTCCACGATAACCCATTTAATCCCATTGCTAACTACGGCTGCAACTTCTTAAAGTTGTAGCCGTAATTTTATCTCTAACCACTCCCGCCTCGAGTGTCAGCGATGCTTTGAGCATTATTATTATCCCATTATGGCAGACCCATTTGCTTTGTTAAATCTATAACCTATTAATTTATAAATATATATCTTCTAAAAGATCATTCTCTTGCTAACCCTTGTGACGGATTATAATCTTTGTGATACGTATTCTAATATCTAATTGTCCTTATTGGATAATATTGCGACCATTGAATATTTGCTAATCCAATCTTTATTATTAATTTTGCATGAGAAACAATTAACCCAAAAATCATGAAATTAAAAACAATTTTATTTGTAGTTGCGATCCTGCTTTCGGTATTCTCATCATTCGCAGCCGATGACTTGACTCTTTGGTATTCTTCTCCAGCGGAAGCTTGGGTCGAGGCACTTCCCGTAGGCAACTCTCGTATGGGTGCTATGATTTTCGGTGGTGTCAACCGTGAACGAATTCAACTCAATGATGAAACTTTCTGGGCTGGCAGCCCGCACAACAATAATAATCCGGAAGGACTTAAACATCTTCAAGAGATCAGAAAACTAATCTTTGAAGGCAAAGAAAATGAAGCAGAAAAGCTCATTGATAAGTTTTACATGACTCCGCATCATGGTATGTGCTACCTTACTCTCGGTTCACTTTTCATCAACTTTAATCATTCTGCCGAGGCTGCTGATTATCGCCGTCATCTTGATATCTCCAAAGCTGTTTCCGAAGTGAATTATAAAGTCGGGGATGTGGCATTTAAACGCGAGGTCATTGCCTCTCTTCCCGATGGCGTAATAATGGTAAATCTCACTGCCGACAAAAGCAAAGCTCTCAATATCTCACTCGAATATGACACACCTGAAGGGGGTACAGTCAAGATGAACGGAAAAGGAATGGACATTACTGTTCCCGGACGTGAACACGAAGGAATCCCTGCCGGGCTTACTGCTAAATGTGGCATTCGCGTTAAAAGCAACGGTAAGGTCTTCGCTAAAGAAGGTATGCTCAATATTGAAGATGCAGACTATATTACCCTTTATATTGCATCTGCTACTAACTATGTAAACTACAAAGATATCAGTGGAAATCCTGATAAGATAGTGGCTTCTCTGCTCAAAAATGCTATGAAAAAGGATTATTCTGATGCATTGGAAGCCCACATGGACGCCTACAAACAGCAATTTGACCGGGTATCTTTGACCCTTCCTTCCGTTGGAGGAGCCGATAAGGAGACTCATTTGCGTGTTGCTGATTTTAAGAACAATTATGATCCATCTCTTCTTGCTCTCTTATTCCAATATGGACGCTACCTCTTGATTTCTTCTTCTCAGCCGGGTGGGCAACCTGCCAATCTTCAGGGTGTATGGAATGAATCAAACTATGCTCCTTGGGATAGCAAATACACTATCAACATCAATGCGGAGATGAATTATTGGCCGGCTGAGGTGACAAACCTCTCTGAATGTCACGAACCCCTTTTCGATCTGATTGAAGATTTAAGTCATACTGGGGCTGAAACTGCCAAGACTCTTTACGGAGCAGATGGATGGGTAGCCCATCATAATACTGACGCATGGCGCGTATGCGGCCCCATCGATATGGCAAGATATGGTATGTGGCCAAATGGTGGAGCATGGCTCGCCACCCATCTTTGGGATCATTATCTCTATACCGGCGATAAGGAGTTTCTAAAAAAGTATTATCCTGTGATCAAGGGTACGGCTGATTTCTATATGTCTGCAATGGTTGAGGATCCACGTACTGGTTATCTTGTTACATCTCCTTCTATGTCGCCTGAACATGGCTACGGAAGTAGCTGGATCACTGCAGGATGCACAATGGACAATCAGATTGCTTTCGATGCCCTCAAGAATACCTTGAGATGCGCTGAAATTCTTGGAGAAGATGCTGAATACTTAGCTCGTTTGCAAAACACTATCTCTAAACTTCAACCTATGAAAGTGGGCAGATATGGGCAGCTTCAGGAATGGACTATTGATGCAGATAATCCAAAGGATGATCACCGTCACGTATCTCACCTCTATGGTCTCTATCCCTCCAACCAGATAACTCCGAATTCAACCCCTAATGCTTTCGTAGGAGCAAAGAATTCTCTTCTACAGCGTGGTGATATGGCTACCGGATGGAGTATAGGTTGGAAACTCAATCTTTGGGCTCGACTCCTTGATGGCAACCATGCCGATAAGATAATAAATAATTTTGTGACTCTCCTTCCAGGTTCTGCTGAGATTGACTATTCAGGTGGAGGAGCGGGACGCCTTTATCCAAATCTTTTCGATGCACATCCTCCATTCCAGATTGATGGCAATTTCGGCTTTACTGCCGGAGTAGCCGAGATGCTCCTGCAGAGTCATGATGGAGCCGTACAATTACTTCCCGCCCTTCCGGACACTTGGAGCGAAGGTGCAGTCAAAGGTCTTAAGGCTCGTGGCAATTACACAGTGGATATGAACTGGAATAAGGGTCAGCTGGCTGAGGCCAATATCCATTCCAACATAGGGGGCAAGTTGAGACTTCGTTCTTACGTTCCCCTTGAAGGCGAGGGTCTTATCGTTGCAGAAGGTGAAACTCAAAATCCGCTGTTGTCTCCTGTCAAGATGGCAGATGCTGAAGTAAGCAATGAGACCTCAAAAGCATATCCTTTGCTTCTCAAAGTTTACGAATACGACCTTGACACAACACCCGGCCAAACTTATAAACTAACAAGAGCCCAATGAAAAAATTTCTATTCCCTACATCTTTTCTACTGGCATCGGTTTTTGCCGTTGCCCAAAATCCTATCTGCCAAACCCACTTTACCCCGGACCCGGCTCCCGTCGTGGTAGGTGACACTCTATATCTCTACACCGGCTGTGACGACATTTCCGCTGATCCAGACAACTTCGTGATGCGTGAATATCTATGTTTCACTACCACAGATATGGTGAATTGGACCCATCATGCTCCAATCTTCAACAACGAAGGTTTCGGAACAAAAGACTGTGCTTATGCTGCCCAAATGGCATACCGCAACGGAAAATGGTATTATTATACATCTACTTTCGGTATCCCTGTGCTAGTTTCTGATTCTCCTTATGGTCCGTTCACTAATCCATTAGGAGGAAAGAATTTTCTAATCAATTCCGAAGATACTAACTATAGCGGACATGGTTGGGAAGACATTGACCCGACCATACTGATAGATGATGATGGTCAGGCTTACATGTACTGGGGCAACAATGCTCTATATGCTGTCAAGTTGAATGATGACATGGTAAGCTACGACGGTGATATCAAGGTGTTCGAAATAAAGGATAAGGAAGCATTTGGTCCTGACTATGAGGAAGCCCCATGGATTGCAAAGAGAGGCGATAAATACTATCTTGCATATGCTTCTTTCTGCCCCGAGGCTACCGATTGGGCTTGGGCGGATTCTCCTCTTGGTCCGTGGAAATATGGTGGACAGTTGATGCGTGCTTTTGAGCATGGCGGGATGGGCAACCATACGGGTATGTGTGAGTATAAAGGACAATGGTATTTTTTCTATATGGATGAGGGTCTTCCTACATCTCATAGCAAGTGTCGGACCACCAGCATAATTCCGTTTGAGTTCAACGAAGATGGCTCGCTCCCTTATATGCATCATGACAAACGTGGTGTCTTGAAGAGTGCTGATCCTTTGAACCCATACGTTAAGCAGCAAGGTGAGACCATTGCTTGGGAAGAAGGTATCAATATCGGCTACGACAGCATCGATTGTGTGTATGTGACCGAAGTAGATCCCGGTGACTACATCAAGCTCCGTGAAGTAAATTTCAAAGAAGGTGCTAAAGATTTTACTGCTCGTGTTCGCAATGGAAAACCAGGCTCTAAGATAGAGGTTCATCTTGATGCTCCAAATGGTGAACTTATTGCGACTCTCGATGCTTCTTCTGGTAAAGATTGGACAGAGAAGAAGGCAAAGACAATCAAACGTGATGGTATCCATGATCTTTACTTTGTCTTTACAGGCAATGGTTCCGACCTCCTCCAATTTGATTCCTGGAAATTCAATCAATAATGATGATGAAAAATATATTTAAACTTATCTTTGGTGTGGCGATTGCGGCAACTCCGTTCTGTTCGTCTGCACAGTCTGTGCTTTATAGCAACGAGTTCCCTTTACAAGACGTAAAACTTCTCGATAGCCGTTTTAAGGATGCTATGGAGCTTAATGTAAATACTCTTCTCAGTTATGATGTAGATCGCCTGCTCGCCCCTTATCTTAAAGAGGCTGGACTCGAACCAAAAGGGGAAGATTTTACCAATTGGGCTGGTCTCGATGGCCATGTCGGCGGTCACTACCTTACTGCCCTTGCAATACATTATGCTGCTACGGGCGATGAGCGCCTTAAGGAACGTATGGATTATATGCTTTCTCAGTTAGCATTATGTGCAGCTGCTCGCAATGATGGTTATATCGGAGGAGTCCCTAACGGCGATGTGCTTTGGGAAGAAATTCGCAAGGGCAACAGTGGCAAGGTATGGGATTATTGGGTACCTTGGTATAATGTACACAAAATGTATGCAGGTCTTCGTGACGCTTGGGTATACACAGGTTCCAAACCAGCTTTGAATCTTTTCCTAAATCTATGTGATTGGGGTGCCGACCTAATTTCCAATCTGTCGGATGATCAGATGGAAGGTATGCTCGGGAATGAGTTTGGTGGGATGAACGAGGTGTTTGCTGATGCCTATGCCATTACCGGCAATGAGAAATATCTCAACGCTGCAAAGCGTTTCACCCATCATGCCCTCTACGATAATCTTCACAATGGTGTTGACAGGCTCGACAATATGCATGCCAACACTCAAGTTCCAAAGGTGGTAGGCTATCAACGAGTTTCGGAGGTCAGTGGTGATAAAGAGTATCAAAAGACTGCGGATTTCTTCTGGGACACAGTGGTCAATAATCGATCATTATCTTTTGGTGGAAATAGCCGTCGCGAACATTTTGCTTCTGCTGCAGATGCAAAAAGCTATGTTGACGACCGTGAAGGTCCGGAATCTTGCAACACCAATAATATGATGAAGCTTACCGAAGGACTCTTCCGAATGAATCCTGATGCTAAGTATGCTGATTTCTATGAGCGTGCTGTCTATAATCATATTCTTTCCACTCAGCATCCTGAGCATGGTGGTTATGTCTACTTTACTCCGGCGCGTCCAGGTCATTACCGCGTTTATTCGCAGCCAAATAGCGCTATGTGGTGTTGTGTGGGTACTGGTATGGAAAATCATGGTAAATACGGCCAGTTTATTTATACTCATGCTGGCGATTCTCTATGGGTAAATTTATTCATCCCATCTGAACTCGATTGGAAAGATAAGGGTATAAAACTTACTCAGACTAATAATTTTCCACAGGAAGAGGCTACTAAGATAGTTGTTGGCGTAGAAAATCCAAATACTTTCACACTGAATCTTCGTCATCCGGGATGGTGCGTCAATCCTGAAGTCAAAGTAAATGGTAAGAAGGTAAATGTTAAGTCAAATCCCTCTTCTTATATTGCTCTTAATAGGGAATGGAAGGATGGAGATATAGTTGAGATGTCACTTCCTATGCATGTTGAGGTTGAAGAACTGAATTATCTTCCAAGCTATGTCAGCGTAGTAAGAGGTCCGATAGTTCTTGCTGCTCGTCTCCAATCTGATGTCCCTATGCCAGGTCTTGTGGCAGGTGATCACCGTTGGGGGCATATTGCAGGCGGTCCGCTTGTGTCTGTTTTTGATACCCCGCTCCTGATTGGCAACCGCAAGGATATCGTAAAGAAACTCAACGCTCTTAAGCCTGACGTTGCAGGAGGTTTGACCTTTACAACAAATGGTATATTCGAGAATGGTGGTAAAAATGTAGTGCTCGAGCCATTCAATGGCATACATGATTCTCGCTATACTCTCTATTTCCTTTCGATGTCTCCAAAGGAATATGCCGCATATCAGCAGGATGCCCGACGTGACGAGGAGATGAAGCTTGCTCTTGATGCACGCACTGTGGATGCGGTCAATACAGGTGAGCAGCAGCCTGAAGCTGACCATCAGATGAAGTCAGAAAGATCTTCAAGTGGCAACTTCAACGGTGAGCCTTGGCGTGACGCTTCCAATGGAGGATACTTCTCTTATATTATGAATACCGGCGACCGCGATGATTTGACTCTTCGTGTAAGATACTGGGGCAACGAAAACGGTATAGGCAATATGTCTATCCTTGTTGATGATACACCTCTCGCTTCTATTGACAATGTAGGCAAATGGAATAAAAATGGTTTCGTAGACGAGGAATATAAAATTCCGGCAGAGCTTGTCAAGGGTAAGAAAACTGTCAATGTAAAGTTTCAGACCGACAAAGACAAGGCTTCCGGTGGTATCTACCATATCCGCCTCCTCCATCCCTAATAAATTGGCTATCTTATCAGGTCGGAGACCTGATGATTATGTTAAACCCCAGGCAAAAGCCTGGGGTTAATTGTCATAGTTCGGTAGCCTCAGAGAGGCGATTTATATAATTCTCTATTAATTCTTCCGATTCTCCACATCATCGTTGTTGATCGACTTTTCGGTCTTCTTAACCGAAGCATTAAGTGATCCAAATCGGTAGCTGACAGATATGCTGAAGTTATTGGCATTGTTGTAGTTGTAGGATCGGTTATAACCTGTATATCCCGTATTTCTGGGGACGCTCTCATGAATACGGGATGAATGGCCGAATGGATTCGTAATACTCAATGAAACGTTCAGTCGCTTCTCCTTGAGGAACGATTTTTGAAGATCCAAACCGTAATACATTTGATCACTTAAACGTGTCTTGTCAATACTATACAAGTCAGGTGTAGAGCGATAGAAACTGCAGTAACCGGTAAGCGCAAGATTCCAGGGTAGTTGTTGGCGTACTCGAAGGAATACATTTCCTCCCCAGCCACATGTAGTCAGTTTTAGGGATGGATTGGATCTGTGGGCATAATTGGCATTGGCATTGACCATAAATGAAGTTTTGCTCCAAGGTGTGTAATTCACCCAAACGGCAACATTAAACCATTTGTTGTGGCCAGCATTGGCATAGCCTGACTTTATTATATCTCCAGGTAGAAGCTCCTGGACTGAAATGACAGCATTATTCATAAAACTATATGATGTGCCGAGATCCATACTGAATTTCCTTCCTATCAAGTTGTAGTTAAGGTTAAGCGATTGATGGCGGGAAGAACCCAAGTCCGGATTGCCTGAAGAGATTGAAGAGGGTGTGGCTACAACTGCAGGATTCAATTGGCTGATACCCGGACGGTTGATGCGGGTTGAGTAGGATAGTTTAAGCGTATTGGCATCGTTTATATCATAAGAAATGGCTGCATTGGGTACCCAGTCGTTGAGGTTGCTGCTGAATGGATCATTGCTCCCATCTCTATAT
Source organism: uncultured Sangeribacter sp. (assembly GCA_964432215.1). Classification (GTDB taxonomy): domain Bacteria; phylum Bacteroidota; class Bacteroidia; order Bacteroidales; family Muribaculaceae; genus Lepagella. The sequence continues at coordinate 14,237 of CAYSMP010000002.1, read as the reverse complement.
TTGGCTGAAAGACGTGAGTATTCATATCGTAAGCCTGCACGAGCTCCAAATTTTTTCCACTTGAGGCGATAGTCAAAATATATAGCAAACACTTGTGTGTTGTGTATGAAATCGGAATGAAGGAGCTCATAATTGAAATAATCTTGATCGTTGATCGAGTGGTTGTTGCGGTTGATATATTTTAACCCGACATCAAATTTGTTGATGTCATTTATGGGGCGTGTCCAGTCAAACTGTCCTGTATGCTCAATAAAATCAAGTGTGAAGTCGTTTGATGTGCCGGTATAGGGTACAGGCATATTCAATTCGTCGTCATATTCCGATATGCTGTGTTGTTTTTGATTGGTGGAGGAAACACGGTAGGAGAGTGTCAACGATTCACCCTTTTTGCGAGTGGAACGCTGATAGTTAAGGCTTCCATCCACATCGAAATATCGGTTAGGATTTGATGTGAAGCTGTTGGAATAGGAATATATAAGATCGCCAGCCCCATTTTTCATTGTGTTAAAACCAAGCGAATTGCTTTTTAGAGAGTAGATATAGCCGTTGAATTCAGTGGTAATTAGATTAAGGGTGTCTAACTCCAAACTTCCTTCCAATCCGAAGTATCCCAACTGTCCATGGCTATCGCCTGAACTTTCTGAATACATTTCATTCCCTGACTCCTCGTACTTCATAAGTGATTCCGACTTGTGTCTACTACTTCTTTTGGAGAACCGATTGTATCCTCCGTAGAATGAAAGATTCAGCTTGTCTATTTGTGTCTGTAACCATGTGCTTGCGCTTGGAAAGTCATCGTTGCTGCGGTATGAGAGCCTGGCATTTCCCATTACCCCTTTTATGATTGTGTTTTCCATTGTCACAATATTGAGTATGGCAGTAGTGCCTTCGGCGTCTTCGCGCGATCCTGGATCGGTAATTACCTCTATTCTCTTGATCATGGATGCAGGAAGGGCTTTGAAGATATCTTTAGCATTTCGCGAGAAGGAATTGTTGGGACGCCCATTCTTATATACTTTGAAATCAGTTGATCCTTTTATTTTGATTGTACCATCAGGGTCTACGCTGACCAAAGGTACTTTCTTGAGTATCTCATCAAGCTGCGAAGTCTTGGCTTCATCGTCGGCTTGTACGTCATAGCCAATACGGTCTATTTCTTTGACTACGAGAGGACGCTGAGCAGTCACCGTCACTTCTTGAAGCATACTGGACATTTCGGTCATGACAAGGTTGCCAAGGTCAACAATTGGGAAGTCTTTACTGACTGCTATGTCGCGGTTGATATCTTGCTTGCCGAAAGAAAGTATGTTGACTCGATAGCCTCCTTCTTCAGGTAGCTTTATGCAGAAGAGTCCGTTTTCATCGGCAGTTCCTGATATTTTGGGTTTTATAGTGTCAGGAAATTGGTATATTCTTAGGGTTGCGAATCCTTCAGGCTCTCCTATAGAGTCGCAAATTATACCTTTTACGCTCATAGTTTGTGCATCTATGCTTGAAGCACAGGCTAAGGCAAACAGAGCAAGAATCCCTTTCAGAAGATTTGTCATGTCGTTTGGGTTTTATTCATTTATATTTTTACAGACGCACGACATGGACGAATATTACTATCTTTGTATGTTATTAAATTTTTTTAACAGTGTATGTGCTTTCAATATTTATCTGGAATGGTCGTAAATGGCTACATCATGCACTCTAATGTTTGGATTAAGTACTTTTATGTGTGGTGTGACGAGCTGAAATTCTCCAACTCCTTCGCAATTGAATTTATCGATTCGGAATCGTGTGGAAAGATATTTCCCGTCTTCGGTCAAAATATGTATGCGTTGGAAAGAATCGGTCGCTACCGTATCTGAAAGTACTATCCAGCCGTTGTAAAGCATCGCTCCGGCAGAAATTTCTGATTTTGTTGCAGCGGATGGTGTGAAATCCTTCATGGCAGTAGGAAGAATGACCATTTTACAATCGGGTTTGAAATACATTCGCATGAATTCTTTCGGTACTTTCTCATGAAACTGTCTTACTGATGTCTTGAAAAGAGACGCGTCTGCTTCAGGGTATGTGAGGTCATAATAAAATATGCCGTCGGCTGATTCTTCATAAAGCTTCGTGGCTTCAAGGTATTCTTTGGTTCGATAGGTTTGGGATATGTCAGCATAGGCCAGATGAAATATAGAAAAAGTACCTATGATTATTCCAATAGTCCATTGAAGACTTTTCGATATCATGCGGCGCCTGTATGTTGATGCGAGTATATATCCGCATGCCAGCATACTGTAGAGAATTACTGGAGCTCCTGTGCGCGGGCCGGTATAAAATTTTAGGAAAACGATTGTAGACGCGAGGGCTGCTCCGAAAAAGATTAGAAATGGAGCCTCCATGAGGATTTTTTTCTTTATTTTTTTTCTTGAGACTAACCATATAATCAGTATTATCATCATCACTACAAAGAGCAGTGCCGGCCCAATCTGCATGCAGAGTTCCTTGTAAGTGAATTTAAGCAAGAAATTGGCATCTCTATCGCTACGTTGCCAAAACATCGGCGACAATACCGTCATGAAAGTCCCCACTCCTGTGCATATCCAGCCTGCAATCTGCTTTCGGTCGATTTCTTTGAAGTGTATTATTAATAAGAGTGTAAGTCCGGCAGTCAAAGGTGCACCGAATCCTTCATGTATCCATCCGGCTACGAACATTAATATGAATACACCGACCAGTCTGATGCCCCTGATGGCTCTGATATGGAGAAAACATATTATTGCTCCGGAGGCAGCCGTGGCAGCCCAGAGATAATTTATGGCGTATGTGACGAGGGTCAAATAGTCATACCAAGGAAATGCAATAACTATTGTAGCATATATAAGCCAACTTACTATCGATCCTCTGCGTGCATGTGCAAGCCTGCATGAGAGGAGTATTAATAATGTTGTGAGTCCCCCGGAGATTACGCCGAATATCCATTTTGGCATCAGATATAAGAAAGGCATAGAGAGGAAGTTGCCCAGTCGGCCTGACTGAGTTGCCCATATCCATGAGAACTGTGCCGTCATTGTGCTCCACAATCCGAGTCCTGGTTCATGCCCTTTGGCAGGGATCATGAAGAGCAGATCGTCGGCTCCCGGAGGTGTAATGGCAATGAGAATAGTAAATAGAATGCCGGTGATTACCGCCACAATTGTATAGAAGCGGCTTTGGTAATAGGTATTATCTTCTCTTTGCTCTGTTGTAGTTTGGGCGAAGTGGTCTGACAGGTGGGTATTCATTTCTAATTATCATAAATATCTGCAAAATTAGGAATAATTTGTGAGGTTTGAAAGTAAAATTAGTTTAAACACCGTCTAAATATAAATTGGACTCCGCATAAAACCCAATGGAGTTCATGCGGAGTCCATGAAAATAGTATCCAAATTTCTGGAATATTCAGAAGATGATTTGTAAGCGTGCTTCAATGGTGTTGACGTGTCTGCTTGGTAGCAGCCCCTCTACCTGTCGGTCATGTACTGTAGTGTAAGAATATCGCAGTCGTGCTAGCATCCACGAATTGATATAGTAGTTGAGCGTACAGTTGGCATCATGCATGATACCACCATGTATTCCTGCTTTGCTGTCGGATGCATCGGTGTAGTTGTATCCGATAGCAAGTTCAAGCGATCCCTTGTCCGGTGTTGCTACTCCTGCATCGGCATGAGAGTAATTGTAGCGGTTGCCGATTAGTAATGTACGGAATATTCCGTAGACACCATGGGCTTGATAGTTGCTATAACCATCATTTCGCCCTACATTCATGTAGTAATATTGTGATTCAATGGCAATTCTGTTCTTGACGATTAAAAGTTCAGGGGTCATCTTGAATAGGCCTCTTGCATGGTCTATGTTAGCTACAAGAAGAGGCACTTTTGAAACTCGACTTGGAAAGTTGGCTGAATAATTGAATCCGGAGTGGTCGTCTGCAGTCGGTTTAGAATAATTGAAGGATGATCCTATTTGCATAACATCACCGTTGCTGTGTCTTGGTCGCCATACAAGCCGAGTTTGTGCGCCCCACGCTTGACGCCCCATTACGTTGGCATTTTGAGTCATGGCTCCCGCTTCTACGAATGCAGAAGTGCCTGCGAAATACTGACCTTTGTCGTATACCCACATGGCTGCGAGCAGGCGGGGATTGGCGTAGAAGAACTCATTGGATGTTGGTTCCTCATAAGTTTGCTTCATAGATGAACTGGTTTCGGAGTTGAGTCCCCATTGTGGAACGAAATATCCTACCCTGACAAGGTTGGACGGATTGAAGTCGTATTCAAAATATGTATCTTTAAGTCCAACCTTACCATAAGAAAACCCTATATCTATTTTAGCTTTCCATTTTCCATAGGTGAATTTGGCTCCTAAGCGTACGTCTGGGATAGCTACTCCATCCACAAATCGAGTATCTGCTCCTTCGTCTACGCCTTTGTTTCCACCCATGTAGAAGGCTCCGTCCATAAGTACTCGACCTGTAGGTTTAAATGATAGTTTCGGTGCCGGAATTGAGTCATCGGCGTTTGCATTGGGGATGAAACTAAATATGCTGCCAAATACACTTAATGATGAGATGGCAAGTGATAGTAAAGTGTTTTTCATAGCTAAGGGTGTGTTGTGGGTAGCCTCTCTGTCTGGAGAAGCGGTCCTGTGATGAAAGTATGGATAAGAAAAAAGGAGAGGGGAAGAGCTATGAATTTTCAAATATCATTTGAAGCAGAATAATATGGTTGGATCAATCTGTGGTTGTAGGGGTAGGTACAGGAGTTCCGGCTGCTACCTTGCCGGCTTTTTTTAGTTTCTTGAATTCTTTCTTTGCTTTTTCTAACTGAGTTTGAAAGGCTGGATCTGCATGAAGTCGAGCTACGGTCATAGCTCCGGTGAGACGTCCGGCATCTACATCACTCTGGAAGTGGTAGCCACAGATTACGCGGCTTTCACCCATATCAAAACCTCTCTTTAGGATTTCATTCTGGCGTTCAGGATTGATTTCAGCAAGAACGAGTGCAGTTGCCCATCCGATGGAGGTATGGCCCGATGGATAGGAACCATTTGTCGATAATTCTTCCTGCTGTTCCGGATTGCATGTTTCTTCTTCATAGAAGCAGAAAGGACGAGTTCTATTATAGTAGTCTTTAGCTTCCCGTGTGCCCAGGTCGCCTGCATCTTCACGCATGCCGACAATGAGTTGATAGATTTCCGGTGTTTCCTCTTTATTGATTTCAATTCCAAAAGCTTCAGAAAATGCTCTTGGCACTCCGTCTCCTCCTACTCTGGCATCTTGGACTGCCTGTTCGCCACGCGGCGTATTGCGCATTGTCTTTCCCCATGTATAGCGAGCCTGGTCATTGAGGAAAGTGATGGATGCTCCATCCGGTGGAGGAGGAAGGATTATGAAACTGTTAGGTACATCCCCTTCCTGCAAGAAGAAAACTTCCGGATCAGTCCGATGATCTTTGATTTTCTTTACAGTTGCTTCTGACTGTGCAAATGCAGTTGCTGAGCCTGCAGCCATGATAAGTGCCAATGCGGCTGCCCTTAATGAAGTAAAGCTTGTGTTCTTCATAGCGGTAAAATTTAAAGGGTTACTAAGGAAGGATAAGGTCTTTAGAGAAGAGACATCGGAATGTGTGCTTCACTTTTTTGAGGTGGAGTGGTAACCGATATATAACTCTAACATACATGAAAAATTACAGTTTTATAAAATCATATGTTGTTTGGCACATTTTCATTTTTTTTATCCTTTTTCTTTGTCGCTGCAATGTATATCATAGAGTAAATACCCAAGAGAATGGTCATGAAGGTCTGGGTGCTCCACGCTACGATTGAGAATGCTGCTGCATCAGTATGCCCTATTCCATATAGCATCAGAGCATACATTACAGCGATATTCCATGGTCCAAGGCCACCATTGCTCGGAATTGCCATACTGAAAGATCCGAATACGAATGCCACCAATCCTGGCAAGAGTCCGTAGGCATAACCGGGATGTGTCAGAAGTTCACGGGTAAAAGGAAATGCAAAGAATACGAGATATATCTTAAGGAAATAGCATACCCATATGGCTATTGTAAGAAAAAGATAGGTCCAGCGTCCTTTCATTGTGAAAATCACCTTGAATCCTTGCCACATTCGGGATATACTTAGGTTTATTTCTTTGAAGAATTTCAAGTTCTTATATTTTAAGTCGCACAATATGAAGGCTGCTACGCCTATCGCAAGTCCGGTCCATAGTTCCCATTTAGAAAATATATTATCGATGTCTCTCCCAAACTGGTATTGGTCGAAGAAATGTGTGAGAGCGGGATGGGCTACTATAAGTGCAAGTCCGAGTAAAAGGATTATCATTACAAAGTCTGAACTTCTATCTGCAAGGTCTGTACCCACTACTGTAGAGAGTTTTGCATTTTCTCGCCTCGTCACATAGACACACCTCCATGCCTCTCCGAGATAAGGCACAAGAAGGTTAATGGCATAGGCTGAGAAAATAGATACACTTTCAGATGTCACCGACATTCTCGGAATCCCGGCGGCACGTAATTGGTAGCCCCATCTGATACCTCGGATGGAGTAGGAGAGCATAGTGAGAATCATGACAAGAAATAGCCACCAATAGTCGCAATCATGCGATGTGATTGTCCATATCTTGTGGAAGTCAAGTTTATGCGACATCCATATTATCATGAATCCCGATATACCTATAGGTATTATTACCTTTAGAATTTTTTCTACGACATCCTTAAGATTACTTTTAGCTTTCTTGGTGTCTTGAAGGTTGGAATCGGTATTATTGCTTTTTGTCATCATGGTTTGTTTGGGTTTATTATTACAACCCCATGAAGCCGCCATGTGTTTAATGTTAATCTTAAGCAATAGGAAATTTAGATATCATAGAAGCGGTCCATAAGCTCCCGTCGGTAGGTTTTGGAAATCTTTATTTCGGTTATATTATCAAGCGGGGGTAGCAGTATACAGTCATTTCCATTGATTATGCCTACGTAACGCACATTGACTATAAACTGCTTGTGGGTACGCACAAAATCAGTGCCATAACCTAATATGGTCTCGGCTGTTGTCTGGCGCTTAAGGATAATACGTTTTAGATTGTAGAATACGCATTCCCATATTTTGCGGTCAGACATGTATCGAAAATATACAATATCGGATGGATTTACAATAACCTTGGAATTGGTGACAGAGGTGATAGATAGAAGGCGGGGTTGTCCGCTGGTATGCAGGTTGTAGTTCGGAAGCTGGCTGACTAAGGATGTGGGTTTTTGTGGGTTCTTATCCAAGTTTCGGAATCTCTTGAGTATTACGTCGAGTTCTGAAGTGTCGAATGGCTTAAGAAGGAAGTCGAATACACGGAGAGAAAGGGCATCATGTATATAGCGTTGATAGCATGTATGGAAGACAACCTTTGTGTGTTCTGGCAGAGATGTCTCTTCAAACCAAGCAAGTCCGTTACCCTCTGGAAACTTCATATCGAGGAAGATCAAATCAGGTTGGAATCTGGATATTAGTTTTTCTCCTTCCTGAAGAGATTCAGCAGTGGCGCATAGCTCTATGTCGTTTCTCCTTGACAGTTCTTCGGCAAGGAGTTGGATGCTTGGCAGGTCATCATCAATTATTATAGCCTTTATCTTTGTCATTTCTTTAGTGAATTATTGTTTGAGATTGTCTGGTAGTGTAATAATAGCGTTATAGCCCTTCGTGCCGTTTAGTTCAGCTTCAGTATTAATTTTAAAATATGTCTGTTCTTTGTTGTGTTCGTTGATGATGCGTATTGTTTCCAAGAGTACCTGCAGTCCTGTACCTCCTTTTTCGACTCCTGAGGGCGATGATCCGCAATTGTTGAAGACACTGACTGCAATTTTGTGGTCTGCTGTTCGGCTGACAGATATCTGGAGTTTTCGTTGGGCTTCAGGTTCAAGTGTAGTGAAGCCATGCTTAAAAGCGTTTTCTACAAGAATCTGTAGCGTCATTGACGGGAATAGGAAGTTTGTGTCTATTCCGGGTTCAATATTGTAGGTATACTCAAACGGATCACGTCCGTTATCTCCGATTACGCTTATATAATCATCTGTAAATTTAAGCTCCTCTGAGAAAGGAATTAATATTTCGGAAGCGACTATCTGTTGTTTTCGAATAAGGTCTACGAGTGAGTCAAGGTGAGATGCTTTCCCCTTTTTGACGTTATTGAGTTCATGATTGAGTGCATTGTAGATGAAGTGTGGTGTGACGCGGTTTCTTAAATTTTCTTGACGAAGGGATATGATCTTATTCATCATTTTTTCTTCGCGTCGTCTGACATTGACGCGTCTCACTACAAAGAATAGTATTAACCCAACAATGACGGCAAGAGATATTGCGATTCCGGCCGTTAGCTTATAGATGTGTGCCTGTTGCCGGGTATTTCCCGCCTCTAAATTGAGTATGCGGTGGTCACGCTGATATATTGCGTTTAGCGCTGATATTTGTTGACTTAGATGGTAAGACCGTAAGGAATCGTTGAGGTGGTCATAGCGGCATCGGGTTGCGTAAGCAAGCCTATGGTTACCAACATTGGCATATAGGTTTTCCATAGCTTTTAGTCGGGCGAGATGTTGTTCAAGCCTGAGAGTGTCGGCTTCAGGATATTGCTTTGCCATTTCAAGGCCGCGAGTATAGTCTCCCAATTCTGTAGCGGCTCTCATGCGAAGCGTCTGGATGTGCGACATCACCATTGGGTTAGGTTGCTCTTCAGAGAAATACCGGAATGCTTTATCAAGCATTTCTTCAGCCTTTCTGGAGTTGCCTAAGCGGATATTTATATCAGCTATATTTACATTGTTAAACATTGATTCCCATTCAGCACCTGATATGGAGTCGAGAATACTTTTGAGTTGTGTAAATATCTTTTCAGCCGCTTTGTAGTCTTCGCGATAGTAAAGGTGATTACCATATCCTGTAAGGGTATTGAATTTATCAAATTGATCCATTGTGTCAAATATTCCCATTGACTTTTCCCACCATTTCGCGCCATTGTCATAGTCGCGCATGTCTGTAAATACTGAGGCAATCCCATTGTAGAGAGGAATGTATGAAACCGGTGACAATTGCAGAGAATCGGCAATGGATATCGCTTTGTGATAGTAAAGCGCGGCACTATCGAGCGATGCTCCCATACGCAAAGCGTTGGCATAGTTGCCATAAGCCTGTGGAAGGTCTGTTCGTATTCCCGACAACTCAACGTTCTCTACTGCCTTACGTAAGTAGATGATGGATGAATCTGCATTGAAATAGTATTGGTCGAAGTAGGCTCCATGTGTCTGATAGGCTTTTGCAAGCACTCGTGCAACGGGTCGTTTGGGCTTTTGGCGTTCAAGCCAAGACAGAGCGGAGTCGGAGGAAGCAAGCACGAGTGCTGGATTACCTTGGTAATAGGCATTAATTCCTTGTTGCACCATTGCTTCGCTCCATAGCGCCGAGTCTCCGTCGGATAGGGCTTTCCTTTTTATAAGGTCGGTCATATGTATTGCCTTGGCTATGTTGCCGGTTCGAAGGGTATCGTTAATGTCTGCTATCTCAGTGGGCATCCCAGATTCTTTTGGGGTGTTTTGGCATGCAGACAGACAGGCCATAAGTATGGCCGTTGTCAATAGGAGTGTCAGCTTTGATTGATTCGCGGTTGACTTCATGGTATCCTAAACAGTATTATTTACTTTCTTAGAGTTTAATATTGTGGTTTCAAGTTGCAAATATAATCATTTTTTAGAAATTTTATATTATTCCTATACTTCTTATTAAATGTTTAATAAAAGTTTTTTATCAAGTTAGAGGCAATTTTTGTCTACTTGGTTAGGTATATTGGCCTTTTGGTAGGAAAATGAGATTTTTGCGGTTTTATATATGAAAATATTTTTATACTTTTGCATATCGAACATGCGGAGGCATGCTTTTGGTTTCTCTCGGATATTTGTTTCAACCACATTTAGATATATGCTTAATCGACCTTTTGACTTGCATTCTGAAGGAACGTTGCCCCATATTATGGAGCCGTTCCTTTTTTTATGAACATAAACTCCAAGAAAAAAGAGCGCAGACTCGAGTCTTTGACGACTCCGAATCTGCGCATATTCATAAGGCTATAAAGCCAGAGGTCATTTCATTACTTTTTCAGATATTTTCTTTCCGTTGTCAAGAGTTACTACTTTCACTGATATTCCGGTGTGGGATTGACCTGCGGGTTTACCTTGTAGGTCATAGAGATTCGAAGTTACTGCATTGCCGTTTGCTATTTTGTTGACGCCTGATGTGCTGATTTCCACTTCCGGACCGAAACCGCCACGGGCATTGGCCTTACGCACTTTAATGTTGTTGCCAGCAGGAAGCTCACCGGCGTAGATTTTGCCGTCTACGAGATATACATTTCCAGCGGTATCTTCATTTTCAGCATACTCTGCTTGAGCTGCGATAGCTTCCGGATCCCAATCGGGGAAAACTTTGTCAATCGAATATTCGGTAGCCTCAACGTCGGAGAGGATGGTTTCATATGTCTTATTGCCAGAGGAGTGAGTGAAGGTCAGTTCGTTGGATACCGGGGATATGCGATTCCCTTCTGCATCCATGGAGTTGTATTCTACGAACTTGTCTGCTGCACAATTCATGCCGGTGGTGTTGAAGCGAGAAGAGACGAGCTTGCTGGGCTGGTTGATAGTAGTGTTGAGCCATGCCAGACCTGAGAAACTTCCCCATGAGCGACCGAAATTGAACTGGTTGCAGAGTGTTTCAATCGTACATCCGTTCATGACGTAGCCAAACTTCTTGGCTCCATTGGGAGCTGCAATGGTAGCATTTTTTTGCATTTCATTAACGAACTTGACGCGGTTGAAATAGACGTCGCCGCCTCCGCATACGTAGTCCACTACACCATGGATTTCTCCGTCTTCAAAGTAGAAGTAAGCAGAGTTGTTGTTGCTGTAATATGTATCCTGACGAGATTCAAGACTTACATTTTTACAGATTGTATTCTTGCCCTTGTCTTGTAGGGCTACTGCGCGACCTGCTGCAGCTTTGCCGTCGAAAGGCATCGCGTTGCGGAGTGTGAGGTCCTGAAGATAGAGATTTTCAGAACGGTTGAGGAGTGTTGCGGTTACCCCAATACCTTCTGCATCAAGAGGCGGATAGTTGAGTATTACTGTTCCTGCCATCGACTCCCCAATGATTGAGATGTTCTTTCCATTGATAGTGGTCAAGGTAGTAGTACCGAGATCATAGGTGCCGTTAGGAAGGAAAATTTTGGCTCCATCCTGAGTAGCGGCAGCCTTAAGAGCCAGGAGGAAGCTCGACACGTCGCCGGCTGATACCTCATAGTATCCGGCTGCTTCGTTGTATTCTACGAATTCTACTACGTTTGAAACCGTCACATTATGGATATAAGCTCCGTTGGGGAAAGTGATTGAGAGCCACGTAGCTGGCCCATCATATTGGAATATCTGCTCGGCACCGTCGCTTGTTCCCTTCACGGGAAATTCAGCTATTATATTGCCCGCTTGGTCTTTCACACTTGCGTTGGAATCTCCTGAGTAGAGGCAACACCCTACAGATACATAGCATTTGCCTGCCACCTTAACTTTGATTGAACCGTTCTGGTCTATAAGCCAGCCATGATTGTTGTAGTATTTGCCTTCAATTTCAATAGCTTCGTGATCCTCCACATAGAAGTAAGGCTTGGTGAGATCGTAGACGAAGCGGGATGTGGCAGTCGGCTCCTCGATCGCTGTAGTGCGTGCGTAAAGTTCCATATCAGTTTGGATGGAAGTTCCTTCTGCTATTTTCTCTGCTGTAGATTTTTTAGATTCAAACCATCCTCGGAAAGCTTCTCCAGACGGCACAGTGATATCTTCTACTCCATATTTATAGGTAAGAGTGGCTCCACCGGGCACACTCTCTTCTCCGATAAGTGAGCCGTCTGTATTATAATATGACACTGTTACGTCAGGAATAAAATCGCATGCCTCTACAGAGAGTGAGGGACAATAGGAAGGGGTGATTATGGTGAGGATAGCATCGTCATTGCTGTTGTAGATCCAGGAAGTTGTGCCGTCACAGTTGCCACTGCAGGGTATAGTGGCGAGCACGGTATCACCGTTCTTCATGGTGGCACCATGTCCGTTATATGAGCAGTTGCCGAATGTGATTTTTACAGCACCGTCAACCGGTACAGTCACGATGGAAGAATTGTAGCCATGCTGTGAGTCATGGAATGTTCCTTCTACACTTACTCCTTCCGGAAGTTTGCCGTCTACAGGTTTTACTACAGTATAAGGATCACTTGTAAAGTCAATCTGGAAATCTGTAAAATGGCGTTCTTTGGTAATGTAGGGGTTTACAGTGATGCCGTAGAGACGGAACCCTTTGCTACAACTCATTTTTAGCACAACGTCACCGTTTTCTTTAACTCGTGTCGACACCTTTGATTCGTCACATTGTTTGCTGATGTTTGAAGGCATCAGTAATTCTTTTGTGATGTTGTCGGAAGAGACATTGGCATCTCCGCCGGCTCCGGAGAAATCGATGATAAGTTCATCGTTGACTCCACAGCCCGGGATGCGTACGGTCATTGTGCCGTTTTGAAAGCAGTAGTTGGCAGTGATACCATAGACGGCTCCTTTCGCAACTGTAAAGTAGACTCCTTCAAGTCCGGTAAGTGCTCCTCCATTGTTGGAGGGAAGTTCTTGATCTTCAAGTGCTTTATTCAGAGAGTAGCGTCCCTTGCTGCTTGCTGCCCAGTAGTCGCAGTTAGTCACTTGATCGGCGTGCTCACCTCCTTGGGTGAAGTCCCATGAGCGGACTGTCGTCACGTGTCCGCCTTCAGTTTCAGAAGCCCATACCGATGTATTGATGAAAAGCATCAATATCAGTAGGAGCGTGCTTGAAAGTTTACGCATGTTAGAGTTAGTTAGTATGGTTAAAATGATTTATTAATCAGAAATGCTTTAAGTAGCTCACAAAAATTAAACGACATATATCAACAAAGTAGCTACAAGGGTCTTGATATGATAATTGTGGCTAAGATTATCTCACATTTATCATATCATTAATTTTTGCGATCTACTTATAAACGCAAATTTACGAAAAAATACTATAGATTGCAAGAAATTTGATGACAAGTTTAAACTCGGTATATTTTGTGGTTTCATGGAATTGTAGTAATTTTGTAGATATAAATCCTATTCATCCTGTTGCGACGTATATGATCCAGAAGACATTCCGAAATATCAATGAGCTAATTACACGCCTCTATCAGGATAAGCGCCTGATAGCTGAGATGTTTCAGCATAGGCGTTCCATTGATTTCACTCGGGAGGATGCACTTGCTCTTACCGACGAGGCGAGACTTTCCGTGCTGATCAGTTTTGGGGTTCTGCGTGAGGAAGGCAACCTCCTGGAGATTGAAGAGTCATATCTTCAGTTTTTTGAAGAGGTGCTTCTTGCCAATGAGGAGATCACAGGATCGGCTATTGCCGATCAGCTTGAACTTTTGAAGGAAAACATAAAGTTTTATCTTATGGAGAGGGAGAACCCTCTGCGTCAGATAAAATATATCAGAAAGGTCAAGCGTTCGCTGCGGAGCATTGCTCAGCTTTCCGCTCGAAACCTGATCGACTTGAAGCGTAACGTCAATGATACATTCAAGAATGAGCCTAACTATAATATCAAGCGCGAAAAACTTGAAAAGTATCTCAAAAACATAGAGGAAATCAATCGACTCATCAATTCGACACAGGAGTTGCTTGACAATGAAAACTCCACCTTCCAGCATTTTGCCCCTGACGAGGAGCTGACTGCCATGATCATCAGCGTAAGAATAGAGCTGAATGAAGTGAGCCATGCCATTATTGAGCAGCAGAGCGTAATCCGCGATTATCTTCACCGTATCGACCGGCAGGATCGCATGATTAAGAAGATAAGAAGGTTGAAGATGCTTAAGGATCAGTTTCTTTGGAAATCTGCCACAGACCTCTACGAGGTGCTGGACAAAAAAACCGATCTCTTCCTTGATCCTCTTCCTCCGGTGGCTCTCCGGCCGTCGCTGTCGTTTCTCCGCCAGACAGATGCCGGATCAGAGTTGCTCGCAGATGCGCGTAAGAGTATCTCCAAGGTTATCCATACCGGCGTGAAGGGGCCCCTCCCTCTGACTGCTGATGACTTGGATGCCAAGCCCGTGATGGTGCAATATG
>CAYSMP010000001.1:0-67886 GCA_964432215.1 uncultured Sangeribacter sp. | reverse complement strand
AAGAAACTACCACAATCTTTAGATATAGTCAAGGATGAAGCAATAGTAGATGCCCTATGGGTACGTATATGTATTTTCTGAATCAATTCAAAAGAATTGATTCAGTTTTCCACATATCCTTACTTCGCGGGGTCATTTACCATTGCTCGTTCAACTATATCGGGCTGTGGTAGGCCTCTTAGAGCGGAATGAGCAAGTAAGTGACTCCCGTCTTTTTTTAATATTCAGATAGCCATCAAGGAGGCAATGGCGGAAAAAGATAAAACATGACAGATAATCGTGCCCCTCTCAGTGTACTAACGTTCAAAGCAGGAACGCTTTATGCTGACTTTACAGAAAATATCAAACAGCCTGGAATATATGGAAGTATTTTAAAGCCCATAGAGTTGCTTGATACTCTTATCATTAAAGATGGGATTAATGCTAAGAAAGTCAGACTTGCTGCTCAGTTTAAGTGGAATCAGAGAGAGGTGAACAAAAAAATTAGAGACGGAATGAGAATAGGATTATCTGAGAGTCTAGAGTTATATTGGATATAACAAACCAGATGAGGGAGAAAGGCGTTGTAATAGTCAGATAACTACTGATTATTATAACTCTGCTGAAAAACTATATGGAATATGATTACATTTGCTCTTCCAGGGCTGAGCTGAATGGGCGTATTGGATCGGTGATAAATGATACCGTAAAAAAACTTTCGTGCTTGTCAAGCGAAGAGGATAGAATAGCTCCGGCATCGTGCGGACCACTTCCTTCGGTAGAAGCCGTTCGCGAAATTTTGACTCTCGTGAAGACAGTAATATTTCCTGAATTCATAGACCGTTACCATGGAACTCGAGCTATGGAGGAAGCACGACTCTCCGTCAGTACAGAAAGACTTTTCCGAAGCCTTTCAAAAGAAATTGGACATAGCCTATTCCAAAAGAATCCAGATTGCGGCTCAAATATAGCAGCAGAACAAGGTCTGGAATTAGCGTTGAAACTGATAGAACAACTTCCCGAAATAAAACGACTTATATATACTGATGTTCAAGCAATTTACGATAATGATCCAGCAACGGAGGACTTTGGAGAAGTGATATTAAGCTATCCTGTAGTGCATGCGATGATACACTATCGATTCGCGCATGAACTGCTGAAGATTGGAGTTCCAGTGCTCCCCCGTATTATAACCGAGCTCGCTCATTCCGACACTGGTATTGATATTAATCCAGGTGCCGCTATTGGAGAATACTTCGCTATAGATCACGGAACAGGCGTTGTGATCGGCGAGACATGCATAATCGGCAATCACGTGACTCTCTATCAGGGCGTCACTTTGGGCGCAAGAAACTTCACTCTAAATGGAGAGGGCCTCCCAGTTAATGTGCCACGTCACCCAATACTCGAAGATCATGTCACAGTTTATGCCAATGCCACAATACTCGGACGAATAACAGTCGGACACGATTCAATTATTGGAGGAAACGTATGGCTGACGAAGCCAGTTCCGCCATATTCTAAGGTAGTACAAAAGAATGCTGATTTATTAGTAAGTAAATAAAAAACTTTGATAATATGAAGATCTATGAATCCTTGCAGGATTTGATTGGAAATACTCCCCTGCTTGAATTGAAAAATATAGAAAATGCTGAAAATATTGATTGCCGCTTGATTGCTAAGATTGAATCTTTCAATCCCGGTGGAAGTATCAAAGACCGCATCGCAAAAGCCATGATTGACGATGCTGAAGCCTCAGGACGCTTGAGACCTGGAGGAACTATCATTGAACCCACAAGTGGAAATACAGGTATAGGCTTAACATGGATTGGGGTTTCAAAAGGATATCGTGTCATATTATGCATGCCGGAAACGATGAGCGATGAGCGTAAGAAATTGCTGACGGCTCTTGGTGCTGAATTAGTACTGACATCTGGTAAAGATGGTATGAAAGGTTCTATCGTAAAAGCTATTGAACTGAATAAAGAAATTCCTGACTGTATCATCATGAGCCAATTTGATAATCCTGCAAATCCGGCAATCCACTCAAGAACCACCGCTGAAGAAATATGGAGTGATACAGATGGACAAGTTGACATATTCGTAGCTGGAGTTGGTTCAGGGGGCACACTAACCGGAACTGCTCGAACATTAAAGAATTATAATCCAGAAATTAAAGTGATTGCAGTAGAACCTGAAAAATCTCCTGTCATATCCGGTGGAAGCGCCGGTGCTCATAAAATACAGGGTATTGGGGCTGGATTCATACCCGACAATCTTAATTTGAATTTGATCGATGAAGTGGAAAGAATTTCAGACGAAGAAGCCTTTAAATGCCAGAAAATGCTGGCTCTAAAAGAGGGTGTCTTTGCAGGAACATCTTCTGGAGCAGCTCTTGCTGCAGCTCTGAAGAAAGCACGAAAAGAAGAGAATAAGGGGAAGACTATTGTTATGATTCTTCCCGATACTGGCGAACGATATCTTTCATTGTTATAGAAATGGACAAGAATGAAGAATTGATAATAGAGACGCATCCTTTTCCTCCTTTTCTTCCAAAGGGAGCAAAGGTGCTTATGATGGGAACATTTCCTCCAGGTGAACACCGCTGGAGTATGAATTTCTATTACCCTAATCCCATCAATGATTATTGGCGAATATGTGGCATGCTTTTCTTGGGAGACAAGAATGCACTTTATGACCAGGAACACAAATGCTTTCGCGAAGATGAATGCCGCAAGCTTATGGCCACCCACCACATTGCTATGCACGACACAGCAAGAGAAGTGCGTCGACTAAAAGGGAATGCATCCGACAAATTTCTTGAAATTCTTAGACCGGTCCCTCTTTTTGATATTTTAAGGGAAATTCCTGAATGCCATACTATAGCCACGACCGGGGAAAAAGCAGCTGAAGTCATAGCAGAACTGACAGAGACCCAACGACCCAAAATGGGAGAAATGGTAGAATCAAGCGACGGCCTGCGAATATGGCGAATGCCATCCACAAGCCGTGCATACCCTATGAAAATAGAGAAAAAAGCTGAGTACTATGCTGAGCTATTCAAATCAGTAGGAATATTATAAATAACGACATAGTCACAACCCTATTCATGAATATCAAAAAACTAAAAAATATAATTAATTATCTTTGGCAATGAAGTCGTATAGACTTCATTAGGAGGAGAGTTTCTGGAGAAACTCGTCTTCAGAAACAATGGGAATACCAAGTTTTTGGCACTTTTCAAGTTTCGCTGGCCCCATATTATCGCCGGCAAGGACAAAGGAGGTTTTCTTGGATATACTTCCTACGTTCTTGCCTCCATTTTGCTCTATCATATCTTTATATTCCTCACGGCTATGATGAGCAAAAGTACCGGAAATCACAATTGTTTGCCCGTCAAGCGCATTGCCGACTGGTTGCATTTTCTCCTCTGTGAGTTGCATCTGTAGTCCTGCAGCTTTAAGACGCTCAATATTTTCGACGTTGATAGGATCGCGAAGATAGTCAAAAATACCTTGAGCTACAATAGGACCTACATCCGGAATGGCCTGTAGTTCCTCTACACTCATCTGCTGCATGCGCTCCATACTTTTCACACTCTTTGATACTCGTTTGGAAGTGGTCTCGCCCACATTAGGGATCGACAATGCGTAGACTACACGTTCGAAAGGCACATGTTTTGATGCCTCAAGCCCGTTAAGAATTCTTTCAGCACTTTTATCTCCAAATCGGTCAAGTATGGAAAGTTGTTCTTTAGTTAGATCATATAGATCGGCTGGAATTCTCACAAGACCCTTATCATATAGCAACTCAGCCGTCTCCTCACCCACACCATCGATGTCCATCATTCGCCTGGCACAGAAATGCTCTATTCTGCCTGTGATTTGCGGACGACATCCATATTTGTTCGGACATATCCAAGCGGCATCACCTTCTTTATTGACGAGTGGAGTACCGCATTCCGGACAATGAGTGACAAAATCAACGCGATGGCTTCCAGATTCCCGACGCTCCACATCCACTCCAGTAATCTTAGGAATAATCTCCCCACCTTTCTCTACATATAGCCAATCATGATCATGAATGTCAAGTTCTTTCATGATGTCATCATTATGTAGAGATGCCCGCTTTACAATGGTTCCGGAAAGAAGTACAGGATCAAGATTTGCAACAGGTGTAACAATACCCATGCGTCCAGTTTCAAAACTTACATGACGAAGCTGGGTGCAGGCATTCTCCGGATTAAATTTGAAAGCTACCGCCCATCGAGGAGATTTGGCTGTATAACCAAGATTTAGTTGCTGACGAAGTGAATTGACCTTAAACACAAGTCCATCAGTAGCCACAGGGAGTTGCTTACGCGCAGAGTCCCAATACTCTATATATGTATCCACTTCCACTACGGAATGGAGAATCTTCATCTCACCCGAAACCTTGAATCCCCAGTGTCTGGCAGCTTCCATATTAGCATAATGGGTATCATAAGGAAGATCGTCGGATAAAAGATAATAGAAAATTGCGTCAAGCCTACGCTTAGCCACTTCACGTGGATCCTGAGTCTTTAGAGTGCCGCTTGCGGCATTCCGAGGATTAGCAAAAAGTGGTTCTTCATTGTATTCGCGTTCTCGATTAAGCTCATCAAACACCTTCCAAGGCATAAGAATCTCTCCACGAATCTCAAACTTTTTGGGCCAATCACCTGGCTGAAGAACGAGGGGTATACTTCGGATAGTCTTTACATTGGCTGTCACGTCATCTCCTTGAGTACCATCGCCTCGAGTGACGGCACGGATGAGACGACCATTCTCATATGTAAGAGAAATTGATGTGCCGTCGTACTTCATTTCTCCTATAATTTCAAAAGTTTCTCCTTCAAGTCCTTTACGGATACGTTCAAACCAATCATCAACTTCGCCAACAGTATATGTATTAGAGAGCGAAAGCATAGGACGCTCATGGACTACATGCTCGAAACCTTTTGTCAAGTCAGAACCGACCCGACGCGTAGGAGAAAGAGGGTCGTCCAAATGAGGATTCTCTTTCTCAAGGGCTTCCAACTCCTTCATCATCATATCAAACTCCTTATCTGATAAGATCGGTGAATTGAGTACATAGTAGTTATGATTATGCAAATTGAGCTTATCTCTTAGCTCTTTTATTCTTTCTTCAGCCGTCATATTCGTTTTTAATATAATCATATTTCACATTCCAAAGAAAAAGAGCCTCCCCAGGCATCGACTGGCCAGCAGCACATCGATTTTTCCTCTCTATAATCTTTCGAAATCCATCGAGCGTAAGTTTCCCTCTTCCGACGTCAACGAGTGTTCCCACCACTGCCCTTACCATATTTCTTAAGAAACGATCAGCACTTATAGTGAAAACAGCTGCTGCATCTCCTTCCATTTTCCATTCAGCTTTTGACACATGACATATATTGGTCTTAGAATCGCTGTGGAGCTTTGCGAAAGAAGTAAAGTCATCCGTATCAAGGAGAAGAGAGGCAGCTTCATTCATCTTATTTATATCCAAATCATTGGTACAATACCAACTAAGTCCGTAAAAAAACGGAGACTTTTCAAAGGTCACAAAGTATTTGTAGGTACGTTCGGATGCATCAAAACGGGCATGAGCATTATCGCTCACAGGAATAATGTCATGAATAGCGATATCACGTCCTACAAGCCTATTAAGCGAAACGAGCAACCTTCCTTTATCAGGCAAAGGGTTGTCGAAATCGAAATGTGCATACATGACGCGTGCATTCACTCCAGTGTCAGTACGTCCGGCCCCAACAATTGTCATTGGGGCACGGAGTATAATGGAGAGTGCCTTCTCAATCTCACCTTGCACGCTTACTGCATTGGGCTGGATCTGCCAGCCATGGAATGGAGCACCACGGTAGCTGAGGCGTAGGAAGAAACGTGCCATCAGTATCGTTCGAGATAAGTGATGCCGTAGAGACCTGACTTATAGATATTGAGAAACTGTCGTCCCTCCTCAGCTGTAATCTTCCCGGCTTTCATTGATTTTGACACCCATGTCTCCAGATTACGTACAAGCTTTTTAGGATTGTATTCTACATAGTCGAGCACATCGGCTACAGGTTCGCCATCGATAACTTGTTCAATTTCATAACCATCTTTATCACATGTGATATGTACGGCAGCAGTATCTCCAAAGAGGTTGTGTAAGTCGCCAAGAATCTCTTGATATGCACCTACAAGAAAGACGCCTATATAGTAAGGATCTCCTTGTTTTAACTGGTGCACCGGAAGAGAATGGCTTACTCCCTGCGGTGCAACAAAACGATTAATCTTACCGTCGGAATCACAAGTTACATCTTGAATCGTACATTCGCGTGTAGGTTTCTCATCCAATCTGCTAATAGGCATAGTAGGAAACATCTGGTCGATCGCCCACGTATCAGGCAAAGATTGGAAAAGGGAGAAATTACAGAAATACTTTTCAGGAAGCATACGTGCAACCTTCCTGAGTTCTTCTGGCGGATGCTTCATACTCTTAGTTATATCATGCACATCGCGAGCAACACTCCAGAACAGTTTCTCTATCTGGGCACGTGTAGTAAGGTCAAGAAGACCTAAACTAAAAAGTTCAAGCGCCTCTTCCCGAATTTGAAGGGCGTCGTGCCAATCCTCAAAGACACGCGAAGAATCAATCTTATCCCAGATGTTGTATAGTTCGCGTGTCAGCTCGTGAGATCCTTCCGGAAGTTCGTCGTTATCATTCCAAATCGGGAGTTGAGTGGTCTCAAGAGTCTCTATTATAAGTACTGAATGATGCGCCGTCATCGAACGTCCGGATTCTGTAATGATATTTGGCTGACGCAGACCATTTTTAGTACAGACATCCACAAGAGCCGAAACGGCATCGTTAGCATACTCCTGGATAGAATAGTTCATAGAGTTTTCTCCTGAAGAAGACCGAGTGCCGTCGTAGTCCACTCCAAGGCCTCCACCGATATCAACGAAGTCAATATTGAAACCAGACTTTGAAAGCTGTACATAAAACTGCATCGCTTCACGAAGCGCATTCTTTATTCGACGAATCTTTGTGATTTGGCTACCAATGTGGAAATGAATCAGCTTAAGGCAATCCGACATTTTGTTTTTCTCAAGAAACTCAAGTGCGTCAAGAAGTTCGCTTGAATTCAGACCGAACTTACTTACATCACCACCAGACTCTTCCCACTTGCCGCTACCTGCAGAAGTAAGCTTGATGCGGATACCAATATTTGGATCCACTTTGAGGCGTTTGGCTACTTTATGGATAAGTTTCAGTTCATTGAGTTTCTCAACAACGAGATAGATCCTACGGCCCATTTTCTGAGCAAGAAGCGCGAGTTCTACATAGTCTTCATCCTTATATCCATTACATACCACAAGAGAGTTTTCATGGGTATTTACTGCTAAAACTGCGTGCAATTCAGGTTTAGAACCGGCCTCCAGACCGATATTATATTTATTTCCGTGGCTTACGATCTCCTCAACGACCTGTCGCATCTGGTTGACTTTAATAGGATAGACCAAATAACTCTCACCCTTGAAGTCATATTCCTTACTTGCAGCCTTAAAGCAGCCGGTGATTTTCCTGATTCGATCATCAAGTATGTCTGGAAAGCGGAGAAGCATTGGCGCAGATATATCGCGTAGCTTAAGTTCATCAAGCACTTTACGTATATCAACAGGAGCATAACCCGCTTTAGGAGTCACCTGAACATGTCCCTCATCGTTAATACTGAAATAACTCAATCCCCAGCCCTGAATATTGTAGAGTTCACTTGAATCCTCGATTCTCCATTTCCTCATTGTTTCTATCTATAATTGTTTTAATAATATTTACTTATCAAGTACATCAAAAAATTCAAATTGCAACCACAACTACGCGCGATAAATACCAGAAAACACACTTTGCTTGATTCTATAGCAAGCGCTCGTAGTAGGCTTTAATAACGTTCACTTATTGTGGCCGACTTAGAATCTCAAATATTTGAGCATATATCTCTGTACGTTTTCTTGCAATACTGTATTTATCCGTATACTGCCGCGTACGAATCGGACCTTCCACATAGAGTTTCATGCCCTTCCTTATATAACGCTCAGCATAGCGGGCCTGCTCACCAGTCATCACTATATTGTGCCATTCAGTGACCTCTGCATTGCCACGAAGCTCATTGGTGGCCAATGAAAAATAAGCAACGGGATAATCTTTTTCCGGATATCTCACATCCGGATCTCCTCCGACATTCCCTATAAGGATGGCTTTGTTAATACTCATTTTTATGTATTGGTGTTAGAGATAAGAATTAGACTAAAACTTATGGGCCTTGAGATAAAGACCGGTACGTTCATGAAGACCAAAAAGTAGATTCATGATGTGTACGGCGTCTCCGGCACCTCCACGCATACGGCAATCGGCAACTACAGTCACTGTCAGACGATCCGGAGTAAGTTTCTGTAAAGTGACAAGAGTTTTTTGAGTTCCTTCCACTTCATATCCAGGCATCGTACTAGATACTATAAAGGTGAAATTATGATCGGAATAGCAATCATCAAACAGACGGAATACTTCATTGATGTCAAGAGTACATGGCAATTCCACAACAACTTTGAGCCCTCGATTCGATACTTCTTCATCAATATGTTGCAGTATGATCTCGCCATTGAAAGAGTTTTGAGTTTTATGCAAGACATGGCGAATCTCTTGACGAGCCATGTCAGCTTTTTCGTCTGTATCAATATCCGGCGGACAAGAGTACCCAACTGTTACATCCTCTTTAAGCAGAAGATGACGAGCAAGCGGATATAGCCCAATGATCGCTGCCGCTGCCACTGATCTTGGCACGACTGCCCTCCTGCATCCTCTTACCAGTTCCTTTCGGTTGATTTCTGGCAATCCATAAGCCATCTCAAGAGCTTCAAAATCAAGCGAAGGACAGTGAGACATGTCAATAATCCTCAAATCAGGCCATCGAGCAGTATTCATTCTAAAACGATCTGCCACATCTGAGTGAGCATCAATGAAGATAACGTCAAGTTTTCCAGGATTAATGTCTGGGGAAAACTCAATGTCGCACTCTCCTGCCAGACCATGATGCACCGACGAAACTTTACGACCGACTTTTCCCTGTGCAAATGCACTTGACAACTCTACATCAGGATGATTTATTAATATCCTTATCAGTTCACCAGCCATAGAAGTGTCTGCCCCTGCTATACCAACTCTTATCATACTACAAAGATATTACTATAAATTATTGACGGGAACAATCATTGAGAGAACTTCAGAAGCCTTTTCATGCGTTACTCCTTCACGAAGAACAATAAACACAGTATTTGCACCAGCAATTGTCCCTGCAATCTCAGGGGCATTGAGCATATCTATATCGTATGCAATACCGGATGCATAGCCATTACGCGTCATCATAATCCCTATGTTGGCTGAGAATTCAAGGGATATAAATCCGTTTCCGGCGTGACGCGAGAAATCAGCGGTTCGCCTCCCCCCTGACGTAATCCTTGCTGTCGATGCGTCTGGAAGCATATAAGCATATTCTCCATGGTCAAGAGGCACCTTTGAGGTCTTCAACATTTTTAGATCTCGAGAAAGGGTTGCTTGCGTGACGAATATACCTCTTTCGGAAAGCCTCTTAAGCAGTTCTTCCTGACTTCCGACATTATTATTTTTAATAATCTCGATAAGATTTTCGATTCGGTCGTTTTTCCTACTCATCAGTGTAAAACATTAATCAGCACTTGTTTGCCTTCTTTCTATTTCCAACTTGATTTCCCCTGCTTTTTCATAATCTTCTTCCTTGACAGCCTTATCCATCATTTTCTTAAGAGACTCCAGGCTTTCTTGATCATACGGATTAAGTACCGTATTCTTCACTCGCTCAATAGCTTTCTTTACAGGAATTGACTGGCGAGATGAACTATGAAGATTTCTGGGAGCAATCGACTCCTTTTCAATACCACATCTTTCTAAAAGCTCACGTGAAGTATACACAGGAGCATTCTCACGCATAGCAAGTGCGATAGCATCACTTGAACGAGCGTCAATGACATATACCTTGTCTCCCTGACGAAGAGTGACATCAGCCGTAAATATACCATTTTCCAACTGCTTTATCAAGACAGATTCCATATTTATATTGAAGCAACCAAGGATTTCGGATGTGAACTCATGAGTCAAGGGTCTCGGGGTCTTTATCTTTTGAAGCATGCATTCTATCGATTGCGCCTCATTATAGCCAATGATGATAGGAAGACGAAGATTACCCTCCTCCTCTTCAAGCACCATGGCATACATGCCATTTTCAATCTGATTGTAAGTGATTCCAACTATCCGTAGGCGTATTAATTCATTTTCCATTGTGTGATAATATTAGATTAACTTACTTCTGAAAGACTTCCCAATTCATGGACGTGATATCATTCCAGACCCAAGACATATGCTATGATCAGGAGTATATATTATGCAATATTGCCCTGGAGCAATTCCCTGAATATCACGCTCCGATTCCAATATAAAACGAGCATCCGATGTCATACGTAAAATTCCATTAAAAAATTCTGGAGTATGACGAGTCTTGAATGAAACAGCAATGCCACCTTCAGTATTTTTTTGAAAGCGTTCAGAGGAAAAAGGATTTATGGTGATCCAATGCATCTCATCCATAAAAATTTCCTTTCCGTATTGAAGTTTTGTGTCATATCCATGACTCACATAGACTACATTGTCACGGATATTTTTCCTCACAACGAACCATGGCCCACCTCCAAGACCTAGACCTTTTCGCTGCCCTATGGTATAAAACCAATAACCCTTATGCTCCCCTATCTTTCTTCCGGTTTCAATCTCAATCACAGGACCCTTTTTAGTACCCAACTGACGTTCAAGAAAATCACTATAGTCTATTTTACCGAGGAAACATATACCCTGACTGTCCTTTCTCGAAGCATTTGGAAGCTGAGCTTCATGGGCAGCCAACCTAACTTCCTCCTTTGTCATGTCGCCAAGTGGGAATATGAGATGACTCAGCTGCTCATAGGAAATCTGCGCAAGAAAATCTGTCTGATCTTTAATCGCATCAGGAGCCGTTGCAAGCCAAAACAATCCATCCTTCTCCATCACTTTTGCATAATGCCCGGTAGCTGTCTTATCAAACTTATGGCCCCATCTATCCTCAAAAAAACCAAACTTGATAATCTTATTGCACATCATGTCAGGATGTGGAGTCAATCCTTCCTTAACAGTATGCAGAGCATATTGCATGACATATTCCCAGTATTCCTCATGAAGGGAGACGACCTGAAAAGGAAGACCATATTTCTTAGCTATAAGAGTACACATTTCTATGTCTTCTTCAGCTGTACACTCGCCTTCCCCATTATCCATTCCAATACGGATATAGAATAGATGAAGATCATGACCCTGACGATAAAGTCTGTCTACAGTGACAGCACTGTCTACACCTCCAGATACCAAAACAGCTATCTTCAACTTACTTTCCTTTAATTTATCCATAAAGCAATTTCTCTTTTCACACTTCCTCAAGCTCTTCTTCACTATGATCAGAGGAATGCAACAGATGAAGTGACAGGAAATAATCTATTGAAATCTTTCCGGGACCAACGAGCATAAGAAAAAAGAAAATACCTAAAAACATGACTGGAAGATATGCCGGTTGTTCCCAACTCAACTGATAAGAAGCCTTCGTAGACACATCATGAATGAGGTAATATGCAGCTGTCGTCATCGCAACAAAAGGTGGTAGGAGCATAATTCTTGTAAGAAAACCAGCCATTATGAACACACTACACACTATCTCTATTGATATCATAATCCATAGAGAGTTTTCAGAGCCTAGGCCCATCACAGAAGGAAACGTCGTTGCTAACACAGATGCATCTCCTATCTGTCGGATTCCAAACTGCAGCAGCATTATGCCGACGAAAAGACGCAGGAACAGTCGACCCAGATGGGTATAACTATAGCCCGTAGTCGTCACATATATCTTTTTTGGAAGACCAAGTACTTTCTTTCTGTTCATAGCCTGAATAAGTAAAAGTCATTAATTGCCATTCGAGTTAATAAGCGACAAAGCGCACTCAATGGCTTTCACAGGAGTGATATGCTTAAAAGCTATCTTACCATTTGAGTCTACCACATATATCTCGGGCATTTCCCTCATATCATAGATTTCAGAAACAGTATCAGATGCTCCTACTATCCAATTTTTTGGGAAATCTGCAGTCTTTCCCTCCCAGCCATCTTCAGGGTCGGGAATAATAAATATGACATTGATCTTCCCGTCAGCTACAGCCTTACTGAATGCAACATTTGACTGCATCCGAAGTTTACCCATACGACATTCATCGCAATCCGGATCACCAAAAATTATAACTGTAGGTGTCGACATTGGGAAATATTTTGCCGGCTCGCCATTTGCTCGAATAAAGTCGAAAGAAGTTGGAGTACTGCCAACTATGCTACCATCCAATTGCTTAAGCTGAAATTCATATCGAGCTCTCTTAGACTTAGGAAATTTCTTATTATCCAATGCAGACTTGAGAATACGCGAATAAAGTTCGTCGATCCAAAATTCAGCTCGAGGGCCATATATGGTCTCTTCTGCAGCCTTCGTAATCTGATATAGAAGCATCGGATTTTTCTGAAGATTTTTCATTAATTTATCCACTGCCGCAGTTGCCCGATCCTTATCTGCATACTGAAGCGTTGAGGCATATGTTTGGAATGCATGATTGAGTTTAGTCTGGTCTACCGCATCTTTTGTCTTAATATCAAGGGAATTCCAGAAATTCTCAGCAAGCCAGTTACATTTTTCCCTAAAGTCCAAAATCTCTTCAGGAGCAATGGGATATTCGAAAAGGGGTTCCACATACATGACACCCGTCTCTATGAGCTGAGTTGAATCGGCTACTTCCTGTCCATATACACCTATGGAACCACCTATAAGAGCTACCGATAGAACTATTATCTTTGTGTTCACGAGATTTATGACTATTTTGATTTTGTAGTATAGAGTTTGATGAGTGAGTCTATTGGATTCTTGACAATTGCTCTAAGTTTCCAACCCCTCTTCAAGACAGCAGTTTCTAAAGCTGAACTAAGTTCAGCGGCAACCGATCCAACAAAACCTATACCCTCTACGCAAAGTTCATTCTCAGAATAGGATTTGAATTCACGGTCAAAAAAAGATTCTGTCTGAGTTTCAACCAACTCCTTAATATAAGGATGTGATATGTTTTCAACTATAAAGGGCATAAAACCGGCAATCCATCTATTTGGTGAAGACCGCCGATATAGATGGTCGACGACTTCACTGACAGAAAGGGAATATCTGTCATTGAATTTCTCAATAATATCATTTGGTGCAATGTTCTTAAACACATCACTCAACAATCGACGGCAATATGCCACTCCTCCACCTTCATCATCGAGAAGATATCCGAGGGAAGCTGACTTTCGATCGATCTCAGTCCCATTATAGTGACAGGAATTACTACCGGTGCCCATGATACAAGCTATTCCAGCAGAGTCTGCAAGCATAGCCCGTGCAGCCCCGGCCATGTCGCTGTCAGCTTTAATGTCTCGGCATGAGAACATTTCAGAAAGGATTGCCTCCATCTTTCCTGCTATTACAGGACTTCCTATACCGGCTCCGAAAAAGCGAATTTTATCAAAGGACTCCCCGAGAGCCGCGCGCACGAGGCGAAGCTCTTCCTCTATCATATCTGTATCGTGATGCAAGGGACTTATTCCGATACCGGAATAAGACTCTACTTTAAAGTCGGAATTGCCGTCGAGTGAGAGTCTCACCCAATCAGTCTTAGTGGCGCCTGCGTCGGCTATGAGTATCTTCATGATTTCTGAATATGTATAAACTTCTACAAAATTAGCGAAAATTCCGCATATATACAAATAATATAAATCGTTCTTAAAAAACTTTTATATTTTTAGATAAAAAAATACTATTTTAACAAAAATAGAATGTCCTTGTTAGATTTTTTGTTAACTTTGCAAAGCAAAAGAAAGACAGCAGGCTTTCAAAAACCTTAAATTTAATAACAATAACATCAAATGCGAAAAAATCTCACTATCATTCAGGGAATGGTATATGCCACCCTATTGTGCGGCTTCATGTCAGCACCTCCCTTAACTTTGGCAAAAAGGCCAACGACCGATAATCTGGCACCTTATTTCTCTTCAACGGATACCGATAAAACCACACCTAACGCCAATGGCTTTATTGGGAGATGGCTAATTCTTGAACCAATCGACAAACCTAACAGAAGCAACACAGTTTTCACAGATAGTTATCTCCGAGAGGTATTCAATACCGATTATTTCCCTGGCCAATCATCCGAATTACCAAAGGATGGACAGAAAGTAAAAGTAGGGAAACAAACTTTGAAATGGCATTCTCTCGATAGCAATCTCTTCAATGTGAAACTTTTCAGATTTGCCACGGGACTTGAGAAGCAATACTATGGGGTATTGTTCTGGGTTGTCACTGCCATCGACTGCGAAGAAGATATTCCAGACATCAGAATGTCGGTAGGTTCCAACTCTGCATCTATGTGGTGGCTCAACGGCGAAGAGGCACTTCTACTATCAGGCGACCGAAGGATGGTAATGGATGACTGCACTTCAAAGCGCCTTACTCTAAAAAAAGGACGCAACATAATAAGAGGCGCTATCATTAACGGCCCCGGTATGAGTGACTTTTGCATGAGATTCCTTCATGAAGACGGCTCACCTGTCACCAATTTCACCATCAGCAATCTGTAATCAGTCATTTACGAAAAACCATGAAACACAAAAGATTTTTATATTTCCCGGTTGCACTGATGTGCCTCACAACAGCTAATTTATCTGCCCAAACCGGAGAACCTTATATTCATGATCCATCAACTATCATAAAATGCGATGGTAAATATTACACTTTTGGCACCGGGGGTGGAGGACTTATCTCTGAAGATGGCTACCATTGGCATAATGGTGGCGTTAGACCGGGCCGTGGAGCTGCCCCAGACGTAGTGAAAATAGGAGATCGGTATCTCGTAGCATACAGTGCCACGGGAGGCGGACTTGGGGGTGGACATAGTGGGAAAGTTCTGACTATGTGGAACAAAACCCTTGACCCTAATTCCTCCGATTTCGAATACTCTGAACCAATTGAAGTGGCCTATTCAGAAGACAATGAAGACTGCGACGCAATCGATCCGGGACTCCTTCTTGATCCTACGACTGGAAGACTCTGGCTTTCTTACGGCACATATTTCGGTTTTATACGGCTTGTAGAACTTGACCCGGCTACAGGTGCGAGGAAAGAAGGAAACGAACCCATCAACATAGCAATTGATTGCGAAGCGACTGACCTTCTATATAGGAATGGATGGTATTATCTTCTCGGGACACATGGCACATGCTGCGACGGACCTAACTCAACTTACAATATTATTGTAGGACGATCTCGGAATGTCGAAGGCCCCTATCTTGATAACATGGGTAGAGATATGCTCGAAGGAGGAGGCAAGATGGTGGCAAGTTCCGGAAACCGTCGTACCGGAGCCGGACACTTCGGACGGTATATCGAAGATGATGGAGTGGAGAAGATGTCGCTTCATTTTGAATCTGACTTCGACCTGGGAGGAAGAAGCGTACTGGCTGTCCTTCCACTTCTTTGGAAAAATGATTGGCCAGTTGCGGGAGAACCATTCGTAGAAGATACATACGAGATTGAATCTGAACGTAGAGGATACGGACTTGAACTTGCAGTAGACTTTATTCGGATGGAAGGAGGACGACATCGCTTCTGGGAGCCACAAACAGAGCCTATCGAACCCCTTAAAGACCAAACTCTTGAGGAAGTCATTGACACCTGGCCTTCGGGAAACATCGACGTTCGAATTGGCGATTATATGTTCCGACCTCATCAGAAATGGACAGTGACTGCAGTTCCTGATGCAGGTGGTTATCTGGGAGCTCCCTACTATAAAATCATTATTGCTGGTACCGATCGTGCTCTTGTCGCAACTGCAGACAAGGAAGTATCAACGGTTGAGCATTTCACAGGTGCAGACGAGCAGCTTTGGCGTATCGAGCAACTTATCGACGGCACATACCGCATAATGCCAAAGTCCATTCCGGGCTGTGATGAAGAATTAGTGCTTGTATCTGTGGCAGATAGTACTCCGTCTCTTGGCAAGTTCGATTTCTCAAGCGATAACTCAAAGTGGAACTTCAGAAAACGCTAAGACAATGAGAAGGATATTAGCAATAGAGCTTCTGGCAACTGCAGGTTGCCTGTTAGCTCAGAATCCAATAATCCATGACCAATATACGGCT
Organism: uncultured Sangeribacter sp.; assembly: GCA_964432215.1. GTDB lineage: Bacteria > Bacteroidota > Bacteroidia > Bacteroidales > Muribaculaceae > Lepagella. Next base: position 51,512 of record CAYSMP010000001.1, on the reverse strand, counting down.
GATCCTACAGCCAGGGTTTTCAATGGCAAGATGTATCTTTATCCGTCTCACGACATAGAGAGTCCGGTCGACGAGTTGAAAGAATGGTTTTGCATGAGTGATTACCATGTCTTTTCCTCCGACAACCTTGTAGATTGGACAGACCACGGAGTTATATTGACTCAAAACAATATACCTTGGGTTAAACCAAATTCCTATGCTATGTGGGCCCCGGACTGTGTCGAAAAAGATGGACGTTACTATTTCTACTTTCCTGCCTCTCCAAAGGATATGGAACGTGGTTTCGGAATAGGTGTAGCTATTGCAGAAAAACCTGAGGGTCCTTTCATGCCTATGCCCAGACCGATAAAAGGAATTATGGGTATAGATCCGTGTGTACTTGTTGACGATGATGGCAAAAGCTATATTTATTGGAGTGGAATGGGTCTATCAGTTGCCCAACTCAAAGACAACATGATGGAACTTGACTCTGAGCCCATTAGAATAGAGGGATTGCCGGAAGGATTTAAAGAAGGTCCTTTTGCATTCAAACGTAACGGCCGCTATTACCTGACATTCCCATGGGTGAAAGACAAGACTGAAACATTGGCCTACGCAATGGCCTATAATCCGTTTGGTCCATTTGAATTCAAAGGTATCATAATGGATGAATCCCCCACAGGTTGCTGGACTAATCATCATTCAATAGTGGAGAAAGATGGACAGTGGTATCTTTTTTACCATCACAATGATTATTCACCCGATATGGACAAGCGGCGGAGCGCAAGGATTGACCTCCTTAGTTTCAATAATGACGGAACGATCAACAAAGTCATACCTACTCTCCGTGGCGTTGGAACAAGCGACGCAAGGAAACGTATACAAATTGACCGATATAATAAAATCAGCCCAAAAGGTGTAACACTTGAGTTTCTTGACGAGAATGATAAATTCAAAGGCTGGACAGCTGTATTCTCAAAGAAGGGTGCGTGGCTGGAATACGATCGTGTTGATTTCAGACAGAAGGCTGTAAAAGAAGCAAAAGTACGAGTGATGAGTCCCAGTGGATGTGAGATTCAGATCAGTGAGGCGAATGGAAAACCCATTGCAACTATTCCTGTAAAATCTGGAAAAGATTGGCAAACAGTCACAGCACCTGTCAGTTATTCCCCAACAGGCGTTGTCGATCTCAAGGTGACCCTTGTCAAAGGTTCCAAAGCTAAAATAGACTGGATTGGTTTTGAGGCCCTTCCTTTTGAAGGGAGGGGAATAAAGACTGGCAACTATCACAACTATTTCAAAGAATTAGGATATACACAAAAAGAAATCGATAGCCGCTTAAATGATATTTTTGAAGGAGTTTTCTTTGGTCCCAACAAGGTATATTTCGAAGTGGACGACACTACAGCCTATATCAGCGACCTCAAAAACAATGATGTTAGGACAGAAGGGATGTCTTACGGCATGATGATAGCCGTTCAACTTGATCGAAAGGATATTTTCGACAAACTTTGGCGTTGGGCAAAAAAAAATATGCAACATCAGGACGGTCCTAATGATGGATATTTTGCATGGAGCTGCAAGACCGATGGAACACCAAACGCACATGGGTCGGCATCAGATGGAGAACTCTTTTTTATTACCTCACTCATTTTCGCTTCAAACCGTTGGGGTAACGATACAGGTATCAACTACAAAGCAGAAGCTAAAAACATTCTTGACAAATCAATGCAGAAGACTGGTATGGACCGAGTGTCGCCGCTAATTGATATTGAAAAGCAACTTATCACGTTTACTCCAGATCCATGGGGAGGAAGTTATACAGACCCATCATATCATATACCTGCATTCTATGAAGTTTGGGCTGATTGGGCTGACGATGGTAGAAGTAGATTTTGGAAAAGCTGCGCAGACAAGAGCCGACAGTATCTACACAATGCCATACATCCTGTGACAGGACTCACTCCTGACTATTCCGCTTACGACGGTAGTAAACGCGGAAGTCGCTTCATAATTGGTGATGACTTCCGTTTTGATTCATGGAGAGTGCCATTAAACATTGCAATCGACTACGCATGGAGTGGTGCTGACGGAGATTGGCAACGCAACTATGTCGACATGATCCAGGACTTCTTTTATAATCAAGGTATAGACGAGTACGTAGACCAGTATCAGATAGATGGAAGTCAAGTAGAGAAGGTTTTAGGAGCAGGTTCACATCAGGCATTACGTCACTCTATTGGCCTTGTCAGTACACTTGGAGCCGCCTCTCTGGCGGCCACAGATCCTAAATCGCGTGATTTTGCCCAAAGATTATGGGACTCAAAACATGAGCCCTATGAGGATGGCTATTTTGACGCATATTACGACGGACTACTTCGTCTATTTTCCTTCATGCTTCTTAGCGGTAATTATCGCGTGATAGTACCGGAATAAGTTTTTTATCTTTAGAATTCATCAAATTTAGACCTTTATTGAAAAAAGATGACGGCCTCAAGATTCACATCTTGAGGCCGTTGTGTTTGTGTTTCTAGTATTAAAGTATCTTTTGGCTATCTTTCAATTCATTATTTATCTGATGATTAATACGCAAAGTCTGCGAGTTGTTCGCGGAGGCGCTTGCGTGCAAAGAAGATACGACTCTTTACTGTGCCGACCGGCAGATCAAGCTCCTCTGCTATTTCACTGTATTTGTAGCCTGCTACGTGCATATTGAAAGGAATGCGGAAGTCATCGTCAAATGTATTTATGACTGCAGTAATCTCCTTTACTGAAAGACTTCCTTCAGGTGTCTCTAGAGCTGATTCCTGGGAAGTGTTAAGATGGTATAGGTCATCAGTCGTATCTACAATAGTGGCCTGGCGAACACCCTTACGATAATTGTTAATGAAGATGTTGCGCATGATTGTGAAGACCCATCCTTTGAAGTTAGAATCGGAGGTAAACTTATCCTCATTGTCAAGAGCTTTGAGAGTAGTGTCTTGAAGGAGGTCAGCGGCTGCTTCACGATCGGATGTGAGTTGGTATGCGAAGCTCATAAGGTTCGACTGAAGGTTGAGGAGGTTGCTGCGGAATGAATTGTTAGATGCCATAATTTTTTTATTTTGATGATCAGCTTTCGCCAATCGAAGTTAAAAAATCATTTTAATTTATCTTATATCTCTATAACATTACGAATTTTTGAATTGTTTCACATTTTTTTGCAATATCTGAAACAAGAGGGAAATATTTTTGTAATAGGCTGATTAAATGACAGTTACAAGTAATTAAATAATTATATCATTTGTGAAACACAATGAAATAGCCGTGCAACAAATATGCAACAACAAAGTTCAATGAACTTTTTTAAAGTTTTAATATTAATCCAATTTTAAAGATAGAATATTCCTTCTCTGTTCATTTACTTTTCTCAAAGGCAATGGAAAGAATTCCCTCCTTTAAAAAGTAAAAGCAGGATTCCCAGTGTGGGAATCCTGCTGTGTAACACATATTTCAGTGATATGATCAATAATTCTCAGGACGAAGTTCGAAGAAAGCCTGAGGATGGCTACAAACTGGACAGATTTTCGGTGCGCTCTTACCAACATGGATATGGCCACATTCAAGGCACATCCACATGCGATCGCCGTCGCGAGAGAACACGAGGCCGTCCTCAATATTCTTGAAGAGTGTCTTATAGCGCTCCATATGAGTACGTTCGATCTCTCCTACCATCTCGAATTTCTTTGCGATTTCTGTAAAGCCTTCCTCACGAGCGATTTTTGCGAAATCCTTGTACATATCTTCCCATTCATACTCTTCTCCCGCTGCAGCATCAACAAGATTATCGGGAGTTGCGGGCACGTCACCTCCGTGAAGATATTTGAACCAAAGTTTTGCGTGAGTATGCTCGTTCTTTGAGGTTTCCTCGAAGATATCACCGATCTGTTCGTATCCATCTTTTTTTGCCTTCTTGGCATAGAACGAGTATTTCACACACGCTTGTGATTCGCCTGCGAACGCAGTCTTCAGACATTCTTCAGTCTTACTTCCTTTAAGTTCCATTATAAATATAGTTTTAGGGTTATTTTTTGTATTCTTTATCCTCCTTAACGCAGAAGAATAAGAAATGTTCATTTATATCTCGATTTTATACTAAAAATTCACTTCATAGATTTGCTTTTGTAGTTATTAAACCTTACCTTTGCAAAAAGAATATAAAACACAATGAAAGTTAAATATCTTATGACAGCGGCTTTACTTAGCTGCATATTCACTTCAGGAAATAGCCAAAAGATACTTGATGTCTTTTCCAGTGCTGATAGTATCGGTTCTTTCATGCTCAAGAGCTCACCTATCATTTATGACAGAAAAGACTATACTGTTGTAGAGAAAGTTGTAGGTATGCTTGTTGACGACCTGGAAAAACTTACAGAAGAGAAACCAAATGTCATTAACAATAGCAATGATATTTATAAAAATTCAATAATCATCGGTACTATCGGCAACTCTTCAATCATAGACTCTCTAATAAAAGTTGGTGCAATCAAAGTCGAGGACATAAAGCAATCTCCTGAACGATTTAAGATCAAGACAATTACTGACAAGAAGGGTAACAAGTGTCTTATTTTAGCTGGTTCCGACAGACGGGGAACGGCCTATGGAGTGACCACTTTGTCAAGGGCTTTAGGCGTGGATCCCTGGGTATGGTGGGCCGATGTGCCTGTAAAATACCAACCGGAAATAAGTATTATAGCCGACTACATATCCACTTCTCCAAGCATAAGATATAGAGGCATATTCATCAACGACGAGGACTGGGGAATTCTTCCCTGGGCAGCCACAGGACTCGACAAAGATATCCGAGATATTGGACCGAAAACATATGAAAAGGTCTGTCAACTTCTATTACGCCTTAAAGGCAATATGTTGGCTCCTGCAATGCACTCCTGTACAGGAGCATTTTATTCTCATCCAGAAAATAAAAGAGTGGCGGATGACTATGGTATTATGATCACAACCTCCCATTGCGAGCCCATGCTGTTTAATAATGCCGCCAAATCTGAGTGGGACTCAGAGCGTGACGGAGTATGGGATTACGGATTGAACCGAGAAGTAATTTACGGTAAGTTTGCCAACAGACTTGACGAGGCTGCGGATTTTGAGAACATATATACTATAGGTATGCGAGGAGTACATGATGAAGCTATGAGCCGACAGAGGCCGCTGAAAGAGAAGATACATCTGCTTGAAGAAGTAATCGCAGACCAACGGAAACTGCTTGAGAAACGTCTGGGAAAACCCGCCTCTGAGATTCCTCAGATTTTTGTACCTTATAAAGAAACCCTAGACCTTTATAGAAATGGACTTAAGATTCCTGAAGACGTAATGATAATTTGGCCGGATGATAATTATGGATATATGAAAAGTCTTCCTACTCCCGAAGAGAGAAAGAGATCCGGAGGATCTGGGGTCTATTACCATACTTCTTATCTTGGCACCCCACACGATTATTTATGGCTTTGTACCACTCCCCCTGCATTCATGTATAGCGAGCTCAAAAAGTCCTACGACGCAGGTGCCGACAAATACTGGCTTCTAAATGTTGGCGACATAAAACCGGCTGAGCTTGACACCCAATTTTTCTTTGACTTGGCTTGGAATATTGAGGACTTCAACGATGATAATGCTAACACCTATCAGGCAAATATGCTGTCGAAATGGTGTGGAGAAGAACTGAAGCAAGAGTTTCAGTCTATACTTGATGAGTATTATAGACTGGCATGGATAAGGAAACCGGAATATATGGGTTGGGAAATAGAATGGGACAGTCCTGAAGCCGAAGATATTCGTCCTACCGAATTTAGCTTTTCAAATTATGGTGATGCCGTGAAGAGAATCGATGACTATGCTGATCTTTCCTCACGTATGAATCAACTTATGACTTCGCTTCCCGACTCATTGTGGAATCCCGTCTTCGAGACAATCGGATATCCGGTTTTGGCATCCAATCTGATGAACCGGAAATTTCTTTTTGCCCAACTTAACAATGAATATGCTAAATCTGGAAGTAAAGACAAGGCCAATTATGCAGCTTTTATCTCGGAATCTTCTTCAGTCGATATTGACTCCCTTACTAACGTATATAATAACATCAAGGATGGAAAATGGCATTCCATGATGTCGGTTCCCCCCGGTTTCTGCGCAAGGTATCAGAATATGCCTCGCCTCACCACTTATAAAGAAGATGGATCCAAAGCCGTTTGGCTTACTTATGATAAAGAAGGAGCTGCATGCCGAACATTGAATTTGAAGGAAGCGATCATTGACGATGGAGCGAGGAAGTCTGGAACTAAGTTTATAGAAGGTTTAGGATATGACGGATATGTGCTTCAGCTTGGAAAAGCCACGGATACTTCAAGCGTTGAAACGGTTCCTGAAGCTTCATTGAATCTGGGACCTCTGAAAGATGAAACCATCACTCTTATGGTTTTCCATCTGCCCTATTTCCCATTGTATGAAGGGAAAGGTTGTAGAATAGGAGTGAGCGTAGACGATCAAGAGGAACAAGTGATAGAATTCCTCCCGGAGGAATGGTCGAAACCATGGAAAGATAACATTTTGCGAAACTCCGCCTTGAGCAAAACAATATTCAGCATAGACTCAAGCAAAGATAACCATATATTAAGATTGCGCGGAATAGACCCTGGAATGGCTATCCAACGTATAGTCATTGACGAAGGAGGTTTTGAGCCTGGCTACGTAGGTCCCGACTTGTAACTTATTACATATGTCTAAATCTATTTCTTCCAAATGTTCGAGCCTTGAGAGTTGTACAAACAACTGGATTGTATGTTTGAAAAAAAACTGCATTAATTTTTGAAATTATGGATTTTTTATTAACTTTGTCACTGAAAAACAATAATAACTTCAGTGCTTAACTAACAAAATATGGATAATACCAACAAATCATATTATCAACATAAAGAGAAAACGGATTCTGCTCCAAAGTCTCTGAAAGGGATCAGACGAATACTGGCTATTATCAGTATCCTCCTTATCACCCCACTTTTCCTTGACTTCACAGGAACCTGGCAGGCTCTTTTCGGCTGGATGGCGAAGATTCAGTTTCTCCCAGCTGTCCTTTCTTTAAATGTACTTGTAATAGTGGCTCTTATCGTTCTCACTCTACTTTTTGGGCGCTTGTATTGCTCTGTGATTTGTCCTTTAGGTATTATGCAGGATGGTTTTGGATGGCTTGGAAAAAAAGCTAAGAAAAATAGATATTCATATTCTAATCCTCAGAATATTTTACGTTATACCCTACTCGGAATTATGATAATCGCCATTGTTGCAGGAATCAATTCAATGGTTGCTTTGCTTGCTCCATATAGCGCTTACGGCAGAATTGTATCGAGTATTTTAAAACCTATATATATTTGGGGTAATAATTTTCTCGCTTCATGGGCTGAGCAGCATAATAGCTATGCTTTTTATAATGTGGAATATTGGACAAATGGATATGGCGTGTTGATAGTTGCTATTGTAACTCTCATGGCATTGGGAATTCTGGCTTGGCGTAATGGCAGAACTTATTGCAATACAATTTGTCCGGTTGGAACAGTTCTTGGTTTTTTCTCTCGGTTTTCACTCTTCCGTATTGTCCTTGATAAGTCAAAATGTGTGGATTGCAAACTTTGTTCCCGCAATTGCAAAGCAGCGTGCATAGATATTACAAATCACAAAATTGACTATTCTCGTTGCGTGACTTGTTTTGACTGTATTGGCAAATGCAAGAAGAGTGCCCTCTCATTCAAGTATGTTGGGCTTCATACCGCAAAAAATAATTCTAACAAAGAGACCATTGACAGTTCACGCCGACAATTCCTTTCTACAGCTGCTATCCTCGGCACAACAGCTGCAGTCTCAGCAGCCGACAAGACAGTGGATGGAGGACTCGCTGTTATTGTAGACAAGAAGATTCCTGAACGCAAGACCCGTATTGCTCCTCCGGGTGCAATAAGCCTCAGAAACCTTCATCAGCATTGTACGGCTTGCCAGCTGTGCGTCTCAGCCTGTCCTAACGGAGTCCTTCGTCCTATGACAGATATCGAAAACTTCATGCAACCTGAATCTTCCTACGAGCGAGGCTATTGCCGTCCGGAATGTACTCGCTGTTCCGACGTCTGCCCGACAGGAGCTATTAGACCTATTGAGACTGCTGAAAAATCTTCTATTCAAATTGGTCATGCTGTTTGGGTAAAAGCCAATTGCGTGCCTATCACTGATGGAGTGGAATGTGGTAATTGTGCGCGTCACTGCCCCACTGGAGCCATATCTATGGTGGAATCAGACAATGGATTAAAGATTCCTGCTGTCAATACTGAGCGATGCATCGGTTGCGGTGCTTGTGAAAATCTATGTCCGGCTCGTCCCTTCAGTGCAATTTTCGTTGAAGGACATGAGAATCACAGAACTATTTAATGATTGATGACTGATCTAATATGAGCAATTCAATAAATCGTAGAGAATTTCTTAAGAGACTTGGTATAGGAACATCTCTAACCGGGCTTGCCATTGCCGGATGTAAAAATACCGAAAAAACAATAACATCTTCTTCTAATTCTAAAGAAGGAGAAATGACATATCGCATTAATCCTAAAACGGGAGAACAAGTCTCCATTCTTGGCTACGGTTGCATGCGGTGGCCCACTAAGCCTGTTGAAGGTGGAGAAGAAGGTGAAGAAGAACTTGATCAGGAAATGATCAATCGTCTCGTCGATACAGCTCTTGAAAATGGAGTTAACTATTTTGATACTTCTCCTGCATATTGCAAAGGTAAGTCGGAAGGTGCGACAGGAACGGCTTTGAGCCGACATCCTCGTGAAAGCTACTACATAGCTACAAAGCTGTCAAATTTTGCTCCTCAGACTCAGTCAAGAGAGGCTTCAATTGCTATGTATCAGAATTCTCTTAAGGAGCTTCAAACTGATTACATCGATTATATGCTTCTACATGCTGTCGGAGGAGGAGGCTTAGATAATCTTAATAAAAGATACATAGATAATGGAATTCTCGATTTTCTTCTTCAAGAACGGGAAAAAGGACATATTAGAAATCTCGGGTTTTCATATCATGGCGACATAGAGGTGTTTAATTATCTTCTTTCTAAGCACGATGAGTATAAATGGGACTTTGTACAGATACAACTTAATTACTTAGACTGGAAACGCTCCAAGGAAGAAGAACCTCTGAGTGTCAACGCTCATTATCTTTACGATGAGCTTGAGAAACGTGATATTCCAGCTGTAATAATGGAGCCTCTTTTAGGCGGTCGACTCGCTAAAGTTCCAGACAATATCGCCAATAGGCTCAAACAGCGAAATCCTGAAGAGAGTGTGGCATCATGGGCATTCCGTTTTGCTGGTACTCATCCAGATGTACTTACCGTATTGAGCGGTATGACATACATGGAGCATCTTGAAGATAATCTTAATACCTATAGCCCCCTACATCCTCTTAAGGAAGATGATTTAGAATTTCTTCAGGAGACAGCTGACATTATGAAGCAATACCCTACAGTGCCTTGCAACGACTGCAAGTACTGTATGCCATGCCCATATGGAATTGATATTCCTGCCAATTTACTTCACTACAACAAGTGCGTAAACGAAGATAATATTCCTACTTCGAGCCTGTCGCCTAACTATGCAAAAGCACGAAGAGCCTATCTAGTGGGATACGACCGTTCAGTGCCAAAACTACGACAAGCAAGTCACTGCATTGGTTGTGGACAATGTGCCCCACATTGTCCACAGGAAATAGATATTCCAGGAGAATTACACCGTATTGACCAATATGTGGAGAAACTTAAGCAACAGACCATTTGACCACCATCGTCTGCTAAATAAAGTCTCAACATAAGCATGACAATCTTCAATATGTTATAAAACATAACAAACCTCACAAAATACCACCAATAAAATTTGGCAAATTGATACATTTTGGTTAAATTTGCACCAGAGTTTAATAATTCTCTCTTCTAATTAGTCACAATCAAAATGCTAAAAAGATGAAGAAACACAATTTCTATGCCGGCCCATCAATTTTGAGCCAGTACACCATCAAGAATACAGCGGACGCTATCATCGATTTCGCTGATATGGGTCTTTCGATCCTTGAAATCTCACACCGCAGCAAACAATTTCAAGCTGTTGTTGATGAAGCAGTAGCTCTTGTAAAGGAACTTTTGGAAGTTCCCGAAGGCTATAGTGTCCTTTTCCTTGGTGGAGGCGCAAGTCTTCAGTTTGCTATGGCTCCTATGAACTTCCTTAATACTAAGGCAGCATATCTTGACACCGGCGTGTGGGCATCCAAGGCTATCAAAGAGGCAAAGCTCTTTGGAGAGGTTGATGTTGTGGCATCAGGCAAAGATTCAAAATATACTGTAATCCCGACAGGGTGGACCGTTCCCGCTGATGCCGACTATTTCCACTATACTTCTAACAATACTATCTACGGAACAGAGATCCGCAAAGATCCTGAGGTCCCGGTGCCTATGATCTGCGATATGAGTTCTGACATCTTCTCGCGTCCTGTCGATGTAAGCAAGTATGATCTTATTTATGCAGGTGCACAGAAGAATCTTGCCCCCTCTGGAGTGACCATCTGCATTGTTAAAGACGCAGCTCTTGACAAAGTAAGCCGCGTGATTCCTACCATGCTCAAATACAAAACACATGTTGACAAGGGTTCTATGTTCAATACCCCCCCGGTTCTCCCCATCTTCGCAGCTCTCCAGACTTTGAAATACTACAAGAGCCTTGGAGGTATTAAAGAGATTGAGAAGATGGACCTTGCTAAGGCTGAAAGACTTTATGAGGCAATTGATACAAGTAAGATGTTCGTTGCAACTGTTCAGGATAAGGAATCACGTTCTATAATGAATGTATGCTTCGTAATGAAGCCGGAATACGCAGAGTTTGAGAAGGATTTCATCGACTTCGCGACATCGAAGGGCATTATGGGTATCAAGGGACATCGCGACGTTGGTGGCTTCCGTGCTTCCCTCTACAACGCTCTTCCAATGGAGTCGGTAGAGGCCCTCATAGAATGCATGCATGAATTTGAATCACTTCACTAAAAATTATTTGAGTCTGGCACTCTCCTACCAGACTCATTTCTATTGAAAAAACTAAAACATGAAGATACTGGTATTTACCGAAAAGCCTTTCGCCGCAAATGCTGTGAAAGCTATTGCAAACACCGTTGACTCAAGTGGCAACGAGCTGAAACTCGTGGAAATGGGTACCCGAGAAGATCTTCTTGAGGCTGTCAAAGATGCAGATGCACTCATAGTAAGAAGTGACAAAATAGATGCTGACGTTATGGAGGCAGCTCCAAAACTTAAGGTAATCGTTCGAGCAGGTGCAGGCTACGACAATATAGACCTTGATGCAGCCACCAAACATGGTATATGCGTAATGAATACTCCGGGGCAGAACTCCAATGCAGTAGCTGAACTTGTCTTTGGTATGGTAGTCATGATGTGTCGTAACCAATATAATGGCAAGTCAGGCTCTGAGCTTAAGGATAAGAACCTGGGTATATATGCTTTCGGACAAGTTGGACGAAACGTAGCACGAATTGCAAAAGGATTTGGAATGAAGATTTCCGCTCTTGATAAGTTTGTAAGTGACGATGTTATGGTAGCTGAAGGTGTCCGTCCAATTCATGATGTCGATAATCTCTTCTCTGAGAATGATTTCGTCTCACTTCATATTCCTGCAACTCCTGAGACTAAGAAGAGCATAGGCTATGACTTAGTAATGAAGATGCCCAAAGGAGGAGTTCTTGTCAATACTGCTCGCAAGGAAGTAATCGACGAAGAAGGACTCATGAAGGCTCTCGAAGAACGTCCAGATCTCCGCTATGTGAGCGATATCAAGCCTGACACTGCAGAGGAATTCGAAAAGCGTTTCGGAGCTCGTGTATTCTTCACACCTAAAAAGATGGGCGCTCAGACTGCTGAAGCCAACTTCAACGCAGGCGTCGCAGCTGCTGAACAGGCTCTCGCCTATCTAAAAGACGGATGGAACAAATATCAAGTAAATAAATAACAATAGATTACCATATAACCTTAATAGGGACACACGGCTGGTGTGTCCCTTTTTAGCAATACTATCTTTTAATTGATTTTACTTTATCTTTTTCAGTGTTTCAGTGTTTTTCTCAATCAATTCATCTGAGACCTGATAATTTGCAAGATCTCCTGAGATATAGCTATCATATGCAGCCATATCAATGAGTCCGTGGCCTGAAAGATTGAATAAAATCACAGGGGACGTCCCCTCTTCGTTTGCCTTCTTTGCTTCCCGAATAGCGGCAGCGATTGCGTGAGAACTTTCGGGGGCAGGAATTATACCTTCTGTCTGTGCAAATAGAGTTGCGGCCGCGAAGGTTTCAAGTTGAGGTATGTCTATAGCCTCCATTAGGTCTTGACTTTTAAGCTGACTTACGACTGAACCAGCACCATGATAGCGCAATCCACCGGCATGTATATTGGCAGGCGCGAAATCATGCCCCAAAGTGTACATGGGAATCATAGGAGTATAACCTGCCTCATCACCGAAATCGTAGCGAAGTTTTCCGCGAGTCAGCTTCGGACATGACTCAGGTTCTGCTGCGATAAAACGAGTATTACGTTCTCCGCTGAAGTTATGTCGCATGAATGGAAAAGATATCCCGGAGAAATTGCTTCCTCCTCCAAAGCATCCGATTACAATGTCGGGGTACTCTCCCGCCATCTCCATTTGCTTTTCAGCTTCAAGACCAATTACCGTCTGATGAAGGGCAACATGGTTTAAGACAGAACCTAATACATATTTACAATTCTCAGTTGCCATAGCGAGCTCAACTGCTTCTGAAATCGCTGTGCCAAGTGAACCTTGATAATTGGGATTCTCAGTAATTATCTTACGTCCAGCCTTAGTCGACATAGAGGGAGAAGCAATCACTTCAGCACCGTAAGTCTGCATTATCGAGCGGCGGTATGGTTTCTGATTGAACGAAACCTTAACCATATATACCGCAAGATTGAGTCCAAAATGCTTTGCGGCAAGCGATAGAGCCGCTCCCCATTGTCCGGCTCCAGTCTCAGTCGTTATATTTGTCACCCCTTCCTTTTTGCAGTAATATGCCTGGGGAATGGCTGAATTTAGCTTATGGCTGCCGACTGGACTGACACTCTCATTCTTGAAATAGATGTGAGCCTTGGTGCCAAGTGCTTTTTCAAGTCCTTTCGCTCTGACAAGCGGAGTTGGACGATATATCTTATACATCTCACGCACTTCTTCCGGAATTTCTATAAACCGGTCTGTATCGTTCATCTCTTGAAGAGACGCTTCTTTAGAAAAGAGTGGCATTAGATCCTCCGCCTTCAAAGCTTCCCCTGACTGAGGATTAATCATAGGCTTAGGCTTGATCGGCATGTCAGCTACTATATTGTACCATGCAGTAGGTATGTCCTTTTCTTGAAGAATAAATTTTTTTGATTCCATCGAAAAATCGTATTAATGGTTATTAAATAATCTTTGCAGTATTGTATATTTTTGCAAATATACTGCATAATTATATAACAATACAAACGTAAAATCTATCATAAAGAAAATAAATAAAATTAAAATTGCAGAATCGAACGACTTTTTGTAATTTTGCAGCATGATTACAGCATCGCAGAAAAAAAGAGAAAATATCGCGGAATATCTGCTCTATATGTGGCAGATTGAAGATTTAATCAGGGCTTTTGGCCTTGATCTTGACCGCATTCAAGAAAGCATAGTTGATAAGCATGAAGGTCTTACAGAAGAACAACGCAAAGAGATGACGGAATGGTACGAATCTCTCATCGATATGATGCGCCGCGAAGGCGTTGTGGAAAAAGGGCACCTTCAACTTAACAAAAACGTCATCCTTGCCCTCGACGATCTCAACTCAAGACTGGTAAAGGACCCTAAGTATGCAAAATATGCCGCAGAATATTATAAGGTACTTCCTTTAATAGTAGAACTCCGATCAAAATCTGGTGATAACAAGACAGGTGAAATGGAGACTCTTTTCAATTTCCTTTATGGTATCCTTATGTTAAAGATACAAGGAAAAGAAATATCCAAAGAAACCCTCGAAGCTGCAAATGAGGTTTCCCATTTCTTAGGCACTCTTGCACAATATTATAAAAAAGACTTCAACAACGAGCTTAAACTCGAATAAAGCATCTGTTATGTCGGAAGAATTGAATAAAGAAATAGCGAGAAGGCGTACATTTGCCATAATTTCGCACCCGGATGCAGGAAAGACAACATTGACTGAGAAACTTCTGCTTTTTGGAGGCGCGATACATGTGGCTGGCGCTGTAAAAAGCAATAAGATCAAAAAAACCGCTACATCTGACTGGATGGAGATCGAGAAACAACGTGGTATCTCGGTTGCCACTTCCGTGATGGGATTCAACTATAAAGACTACAAGATAAATATTCTTGACACTCCCGGTCATCAGGATTTTGCCGAAGATACATTCCGCACCCTGACTGCTGTTGATTCTGTAATCATCGTGGTAGACGTAGCCAAAGGTGTGGAGACCCAAACCCGTCGATTGATGGAAGTTTGCCGCATGAGAAAGACCCCTGTAATTATTTTTGTCAATAAACTTGATAGAGAAGGACGTGATCCTTTTGACATTCTCGATGAACTTGAGCAGGAGCTGAAGATATCAGTCCGTCCTCTTTCATGGCCAATCAACATAGGTGAGAAATTCAAAGGCGTCTATAATATATATGAGCATGGTCTTGATCTTTTCACTCCATCCAAGCAGACTATAAGCGAGCGAGTAGAAATTGAGGATGTAAACTCCCCAAAAGTTGATGAACTCGTTGGAGAGACAGATGCAGCTAAGCTTCGTGAAGACTTGGAGCTTATAGAAGGTGTATATCCAGAGTTTGATAAGGAAGCTTATCTTCGTGGTGAAGTGGCACCCGTCTTCTTTGGATCGGCACTCAACACATTTGGTGTAAAGGAACTTCTTGACTGCTTCTGTGAGATAGCGCCGGCACCACTTCCAATCGATGCAGAAGAGCGTACAGTGGATCCAAGAGAAGAAGGATTCACAGGATTCGTTTTTAAAATTCATGCCAATATGGATCCAAACCATCGCAGCTGTATTGCATTCGTAAAAATATGTAGTGGTAAATTTGAGAGAAATGTCAACTACAAACATGTCCGTCACAACAAGATGATGAAGTTTGCTGCTCCTACTGCCTTCATGGCACAAAAAAAGAGCATCGTTGATGAGGCATATCCGGGAGATATCGTAGGCATTCCTGACACTGGCAACTTCAAAATTGGAGACACTTTGACTTCCGGCGAACAACTTCATTTCAAGGGCCTTCCTTCATTCTCGCCTGAGATGTTTAAATATCTTGAAAACGCTGATCCAATGAAGGCCAAACAGCTTGATAAAGGTATCAATCAGCTCATGGATGAAGGTGTAGCACAGATGTTCACGAATCAGTTTAATGGTCGAAAAATAATAGGGACTGTAGGTCAACTTCAGTTTGAAGTGATTCAATATCGCCTATTGCATGAATATGGTGCACAATGTAGATGGGAACCTATAAGTTTATATAAAGCATGTTGGATAGAAAGCGACGACCAAGAAGCCCTCGAAGCCTTTAAAAAGAGAAAATACCAGTATATGGCTAAAGACAAAGATGGCAGAGACGTCTTCATGGCCGACAGTAACTATGTACTCCAAATGGCCCAGAACGACTTCCCCAAAATTCACTTCCATTTCTCGAGCGAATTTTAGCAATTAATTATAATAATACGAAAACGCCTGTTGAAGAACTTCGACAGGCGTTTTCCATTTATCCAATTTTGTTATGCATTAGGTCTAATGTAATCCATAGTCTCATACATGAGCAATCATTTGTAATTCAATGATAAACATCAAGGTTGCTTTATTAACATTACCCATACAGTTGTGTGATCTACTTATTCTATAACAATATTATCTGAGTCATCAGTGACAAATAGCGGGCGTACGTCCGGAGAGTATGATTCTATATAAATATTGCGGAAGAAAATATCTTTAGTATGATTGAGCCAAAAACCTTGAGCAGGCAGAATGCCCCACATAGTTGCCTCAGGGTATTCCTTTATCTTTTCATCTATAGGAGCGTCAGTCTTAGATTGGCCACCTGCATGGCGTATTCTAATATCATGTAGTTGAATGTTGGTCACAGGATGTCCTGTAAGGCCTGTTATGGAGCTTCCTGTCGGCCCCGCG
This sequence comes from uncultured Sangeribacter sp., assembly GCA_964432215.1. GTDB lineage: Bacteria > Bacteroidota > Bacteroidia > Bacteroidales > Muribaculaceae > Lepagella. The sequence continues at coordinate 35,212 of CAYSMP010000001.1, read as the reverse complement.
TCATCGATAAGAATATCGTGAAGCACTACTCCACTTATTGACCCAATATTCTCTACCGGATGATCTTTGGAATATGATCGCGCTCGATCAGCAAGGCGAATGAAGATTGGCGACTCTGTGCCTTTGATAGTTATGTCTGAGATATCAATGTTTCGCATTGTGCCTCCATCCACTATCTCAAGTGAAATCGCAGAATGTCCTTTTCCTCCGGGATACCCAAAAAATTGAGAAGACTGATCGGAGGATGGTTTGACCGCAATACCACGTATAATAATATTTCTGAAACCTCCGTTGGTTTCAGTACCAAGTTTTATAGCATTACAATGTGATGAGATCACACAATTTGAAATGACAATATCTTCACAAAGTCGAGGCGATGTACTTTTAAGAGTAATTGCATCATCATCAGAATCTGCTATCATATTAGTGACGGTTACATCATGACAACCATCAAGGTCAAGGGCATCGTTGTTGTAGTTATTTCTGTTGAAAACCGTGATTCCATCTACACGCAGACGATCGCATGCAAGATAATGCTGCATCCAGCATCCTGAGTTCTTCAGGGTGATTCCTTTCACTACTATATCTTTACCTCTTATGATACGTAGCAGATGGGGCCGAGTAATGCCTTCATCATTCCAAGATAGTTTCGGGAAAGCTTTTCCACGACCATCGATTGTTCCGAAACCAGTAATGGAAACATTTTCCACAGAATCAGCGTAAATCAATTGGATGGTTGGAATCCCCGTACGCAAAGATACGTAGCTACTTGTAAATGGAATATAATCTTCTATGTCAGTGCTTCCATATAGGGTAGCACCTTCCTCAAGATAAAGGTGCACATTACTTTTAAGCTGAAGTGATCCTGTTTTAAAGTCACCTGTAGGTACCAACACCCTGCCTCCACCGGCCAAGTGGCATTCGTCAATGGCCTTCTGAATTGCAATTGTAGAGAGTTTCGTTGTGTCGCTTATAGCTCCATAGTCATATATATTGAAGGTATGCGCACTCAAAGAAAGATTTGAAAGAACTATGAGAGATAGAAGTAAATGATATTTCATGGTAAATAAGGTTTATTGATTGCAAATTTAATGATTTATTCAGTACATACCAAAGAAAAATCTATAAAAATAAAGCATACCATCATTAGGCCCGGTAGGTCATCAATTATTTCAGAAACATTTCCTAGATATTGTTGTCCAATTCAAATAAAAAAAGTATATTTGCAAAGTTTTTCTGTAACAAACTGCTCGCTTCTTCGTATTTTAGAAGTAAGCATATGAAGAAAGATCATCTGACATCCTCGTTTATAGCGCTCCGTGACCGACTACATCGAAGTGCTCTTGCATTCCTCAAAGATGATGAGGATGCAAGAGACGCGTTGCAGGACGTCTTCCTCAAATTATGGAAGACGGACGATGTGGAAAGTGATTCTGAAGCTTCATCGAAACTTTTTGTCGTTTTACGAAATGTATGTATTGATCGATTAAGACGAAAAAAGACAGTCGAATTGGAAGACAAGCATACAATTTCGATGAATGTTGAGCCGTCTTCAGGAGAGGATATGGAACATCTTGAGTCATTGCTTACTGTTGGCCTGACTCAAGAACAACGCAAGATATACATGTTAGCAGTTCATTATTCAATGGAATACAAAGAAATTGCCCAACAATTAAACATGACGGAAGGCGCTGTAAGAACTCAGATGTGCAGGGCGAGAAAGAGAATCAGTGAAAACTATAAAATTCTTGAAAGATGATGGATATGATGGAAAAAAAAACATATTTGAGCATGGAAGAGACGGAACAGTTATGCCGTCTTTACATGGAATGCAAGCTAACCCGACTTGAAGAAGCAGAACTGCAGTACGTCTTGGGAATGCTACCATATACTTCTCCGGTCATTGAGGAAGTACGAACTCTTATGAATCTATCTTTATCATACGAAGGAAATTCAACCGATCGTCTACTTGTAAATACGCATGTGAAAAAGAAAATCAAGATGAGAAGACTCATGCTTTCAGCTGCCTCTATTGCGCTCATCTTATCAATTGGGATTCCTTCCTTTTTCCATTTCACTCGCAAATCAGATTACTATTGTCAAGTATTTACCAACGGTAAAAAGGTAGGAAGAGACAAAGCACTTATCATTGCAGAGAGCGAGGTGGAACGTATAGACAGATTTTTTGAAAATATGCGCACTATCGAATATGAACAACAACAAAAGACAGAATCATTTTAAATCAAGCAAAGACTGTAAAAATTTAATAAATGTAAAATTATGAAGAAGTATATGTTGCTTGTATTTCTGGTGGCTATCCACATCGTGGCAATTGCATCATCACCTAAATTACAATCAGAAAAAATATTTGAAGAACTGGATCTATACGATTCATCTTTATCTATAACCATGGTAGAACGCAATGATCAAATTATCCACTCGGTGACTTTTAAAAACAATCCTGATCTCTTAAAAAAAATCCAAAAGGCAATCGCTGCAGATAAACCACAAGCTGTCAGCAAATCTCTTGTCACTGAAAAGGGAGAGATTTCTGAGTCTATAGTTATACTTAATGATAAAGAGGAAATCAAGATTGGCCTTAATAATTCTAAGTCAAAAGAGGTATACTTTTTTGTGAAGATTGTTCCAAGAAACCAACAAGGGAATGTAAGAAAATCTTCAACCAAGAGTCGAACTACAAAAACAAGAAAAAGCAGTCAAAGCTAACAAACAGAACAAGCAAGCACAACTGTTCGGCCCACATCAATTTATTTTATAAATCTATTTTCGCAAGCGAAAGAAGACGGTTATAAGGTAACAGGGGGATTTGAGCTTGCGAAATTTAAATTAACCATCATAAGATATTAAAAATCATAATATGAAAAGAACAGTTATTTTTTCATTATTGTTAATTGCTTTCATAAACGCAATTGCACAGACAAAGATATATGATGAGAGTATAAATCCTAACATTCAGATCACGGAAGCTGTGACGAAAGCTGGAGCCAACAATAAGTTCGTTGTGGCTCAGTTAGGAGGGAACTGGTGCAAATGGTGCATCCGATTTGCAAAGTTTGTAGAAGCTGATCCGGAAATTAAAAAATTGGTAGATGATAATTATGAGTTTATTCATGTCAACTACAATCCGCGGAATCCAAATACAACAGATCAAGCCGCAACTGCTGCCGCTTTGAAGAGATTGGGAAATCCGGTCAGATTCGGTTTTCCAGTTTTGGTTGTTCTCGATACAGAAGGAAACGTAATCCACACTCAAGATTCCGGATTTCTTGAATCAGGTGAAGGATACGACAAGGAAAAAGTCATTCGTTTCTTTGAGTCCTGGACTCCGGATGCTGTCAAATCCGCAACGATAAATCCTGCACAATAAGTTAATTAAGGAGCTGTCAAAATTTGACAGCTCCACCTATATATACTGTGTGAGTGATATAATCCTTCTTCGATGGCATACCCCAATGGTTGATTGGAGCACCAGAGTAAAGACTAAAATTAGAGATGCCATATCCTAATGTTAACATATAACGGTCAACCTGAAAGTTGATTCCGGTTTTTAAATCCCATCTGAAATATTTTGCATCTTTACTTCCTATAGAGCCTGGAGATAAGACTAATCCAGGCTCTGCAAAGATATAGAATCCTCCATCTTGTTTTTCCCAATAGATGAGGCGTGAAGACCGCAAGACAAGAGCTGGATTAAACTTGAATCGTGCTGCATAACTGTGGCCTGTTTCCCACTCATCCCTGCCCCAGTCGCCAAGTTCTTCTATTTCTCCAGCAACCCCAATTCCAACTTTTAAACCTACATATTGGACCGGGAAATATAAACCACGAAAGTCCATCTCAAAACCATCATTATTCAATCCAATGTTGAATCCTCCTTCCCAATGCATTATATCACCATCTACATTAATTGATTGTGCATTGCATGAGAAAGCTATAATAGCAAACAAACATAATTGAAAAAACCTTTGATCCATAATATAAAGTGATTGTTATGTTTAAGCGTTTCATTAGTAAATAAGTCGAAACAACTTCATTATGAGAGTATCACCAAAACGTTGTGACGTTTATACTTACAATATACCTATGGCGTTAAGAAAAATAAGAAAAATCGCGCCAGGACAGATCCATCTCAAACTGAAAACAAGCATAGGCAATATCTTATAGTATTTACTGGCATCTAATCCAAATTCCCTTATGAGATAAGTCCTATCAATCTTCCATCCTACGAAGAGGCTGCAAAACATTCCGCCAATGGGAAGAAGTATATTGGAAGCTATATAGTCGAAAAGATCAAAGACATTCATTCCGAATGGCATCCAGTTCTTCAGTGGACCATAACTTAATGCACATAGAAGACTTCCTACAAGTATTACTATAGAAGAGGTAGCGGTAGCCTTGCTTCGACTCATTCCAACCTCTTCGTTAAGATAAGATATGCTGATTTCACTGATAGAAACCGTGCTCGTAAGCGATGCTATGACAAGAAGCATAAAAAATAATATCGACCATATCATTCCTCCCGGCATCTGACTAAACACACGAGGTAATACCTCAAACACCAGCGTGGGACCAGCCTGTGGCGACAAACCATAAGTAAACACTGCCGGAAATATCATCACTCCCGCCAATATCGCCACGAGAGTATCAAGTCCGGCTGTGATTCCGGCAGTTCTCACCAACCGAGTCTTATCTGAAAAATATGATGCGTAGGTCATCATCCCTCCTACACCAAGACTTAAGGAAAAGAAAGCCTGCCCCATAGCACTCAAAAGCACTCCTCGAGAAATCTTAGAGAAATCGGGCCTAAAAATGAAATCAATTCCTTCTTTAAAACCGGATAATGTCATCGAATTTATACAAAATGCCACTAATATGACAAATAGCAACGGCATAAGTATATCAGACATTCTCTCTATTCCTCTCTTCACGCCGCCAGTGAGAACTGCAAAATTAACTACAGAAAATAGTAGGGTCCATATTGCAGGACGCCAGCCGGAAGTCAATGACACGAATTCGGAATGCCCATCATGCATACCTGTCAAGGAAAAAGCCTCCCCCAATGACTGTACGAGATACTCAAGAGTCCATCCAGCAACTACTGAATAGAAACTAAGAATAAGCACTGACGCCAACACACCGAGATACCCCACTAAATGCCAGGGAACTCCTCTTTCCAATTTCCGATATGCCCCTACTACATTTGATCGCGTGCCACGTCCCATACAGAATTCGGCACAGAGAAGAGGAACACCAAGTAAACATACAAACCCAATATAACAAAGTATGAAAGCTCCGCCTCCACACTCTCCGGCTTCATAAGGGAAACGCCATATGTTACCCAATCCTACCGAGGAACCAACTGTAGTGGCCACGGCAGCGAAACGAGATGCGAAGACTGCTCTTGTTCTAATTTTTTCGGTCATTACTCATCAAATAAGGCAAGCAACTGCTTGAATACAGATATAGTTTACTACTTCTTAACAACTAAGCGGTCATTCTTCTTGCGTATTTTCGAAAAAAATTGTAATTTTGCATACTGATTAATATATATCAGCATGGAGACAAAATACATTTTTGTTACAGGAGGTGTGGTCTCTTCACTCGGAAAAGGAATCATATCCTCATCACTTGCCTGTCTGCTCAACGCACATGGCTATCGGGTCACAATTCAGAAATTCGATCCTTACATCAACATCGATCCCGGCACCCTCAATCCCTACGAACACGGAGAATGCTATGTGACTGAAGACGGTCATGAGGCTGACCTTGACTTGGGCCATTATGAAAGATTTACCAACGTGCCGACCTCACGGGCCAACAATGTGACGACAGGACGAATCTATAAGAACGTTATTGAAAAGGAACGCCACGGCGACTATCTCGGCAAAACAGTACAGATTATTCCTCACATCACAGATGAAATCAAACGCAACGTCAAGCTGCTCGGCGATACCGGCAAGTTCGACTTCATAATAACGGAGATTGGGGGCACAGTCGGCGATATCGAATCTCTCCCATTCCTCGAAGCAGTACGCCAGCTCCGCTGGGAGCTTGAAGACAGCGCACTATGCGTTCATCTTACATATGTGCCTTATCTCCATGCCGCAAAGGAATTGAAGACCAAGCCTACACAACACTCAGTGAAACAGCTTCAACAACTCGGCATACAGCCCGATGTGCTCGTACTTCGCACCGAACACGATATTCCGGAAGGAATGAGGGCCAAAATCGCTCAGTTCTGCAATGTCGCCAAAGATGCCGTCATTCAGTCGCTTGACTGTCCGAGCATATATGAAGTGCCATTGATGCTCCACTCCCAAAACATGGACGAGATAGTGCTTAGAAAGATGCATGTGCCCACCTATGGAGAACCACTAATGAAGCCGTGGCTTGATTTCGTAGAGAAAATACATACGGCTGAAAAGGAAGTGACGATTGGACTTGTGGGTAAATACGTCGAGCTTCAAGATGCATACAAGTCTATTAATGAATCACTCTTTCAGGCGGCCACATATTGTCATCATAAGCTGATATTAAAATACATCCACAGTGAGAAACTCAATGAGGAAAATGTAGCAGAAATGATGGATGGCCTTGATGGCGTCATTATTGCGCCCGGATTTGGAAACAGAGGAATCGAAGGTAAGTTCACAGCACTTAAATGGTGTCGCGAAAACGATATTCCAACCTTTGGAATTTGCCTTGGAATGCAATGCATGGTGATTGAATTCGCAAGAAACGTGCTCGGATATGCCGATGCCCACAGTACTGAGATGGATCCACAGACCAAGCACAATGTGATAGATATGATGGAAGAGCAAAAGCATATATCCGACATGGGAGGCACCATGCGTCTCGGAGCATATGATTGCCGAATCGCACCGGGAAGTCTGGCAGCAGAGGCTTATGGAAAATCTGACATTCGCGAGCGTCACCGTCACCGCTATGAGTTTAACGACACATATCGTAAAGAATTTGAAGATGCAGGAATGCGTTGCTCAGGAGAGAATCCTCAGTCAGGACTCGTGGAAGTGGTAGAGATTCCCGGTCATAGATGGATGGTCGGTACTCAGTATCATCCTGAATACTCAAGCACTGTGCTTAACCCACATCCACTCTTCATGTCGTTTATGAAAGCGGCAATAAAATACCACGAAGAGACGGACTAAACGGTAATAACTTAAGAACTTCACAACTCAACATCCAAAATATGGTAAGTGTCAACGACCTGACAATGGAATTCTCAGCACGTCCAATTTTTACGGACGTGAGTTTCGTCATCAACAAGACTGATAAGATAGGCCTGGCAGGAAAGAACGGAGCAGGAAAATCTACATTGCTCAAAATCATCGCTGGGCTTCAACCTCCGACTTCCGGAAGCGTCTCAAAACCATCAGAAGTCACCATAGGCTATCTTCCACAGCAGATGAAGCTTGCCGATGACACTTCCATCATAAACGAAGCACGCAAGGCATTCGCTCATATCGACGAGCATAAAGCACGTTTGGAAGAACTTAACACCCAGCTTGCTACCCGCACTGACTACGAAAGCGAATCATACGCCAAGCTGATCGAAGATATCGAATACCTCAACGACCGCCTATCCATGGAAGGAGCGGACAATATGGAGGCTGAAGTGGAGAAGACTCTTATGGGTCTTGGTTTCAGTCGGGAGGATTTCGATCGTCCTACTTCGGAATTCTCCGGAGGATGGCGTATGCGTGTTGAATTGGCAAAGATTCTTCTTCAAAAGCCTGATCTCCTTCTTCTCGACGAACCTACAAATCATCTTGATATAGAATCTATACAGTGGCTTGAGCAGTTCCTGCAGACTAAAGCCAAAGCTGTAATGCTCGTAAGTCACGACCGCGCATTTCTCGACAACGTTACGAAACGCACAATTGAGATTTCTTGCGGAAAAGCCTATGATTATAAGGTGAGCTACACACCCTATACGGAGTTGAGAAAAGAACGTGTCGAGCAGCAGATGCGCGCATATGAAAACCAACAGAAGCAAATTGCCGACATCAAGGCCTTTATTGAGAGATTCCGCTATCAGGCTACTAAAGCAATTCAGGTACAAAGCCGAATAAAGCAGCTCGAAAAGATTGTGCCCATTGAAGTGGATGAAGTCGACAATAGTCGCCTGCGCCTCAAGTTTCCCCCTGCTCCACGTTCAGGCGACTTCCCTCTCATCCTTGAAGACGTCGGTAAGGCTTATGGGGATCATCAGGTGTTTGACCATGCAGACTTCCGCATACGACGTGGAGAGAAGGTCGCTTTTGTCGGTAAGAATGGCGAGGGAAAATCTACACTAGTAAAGTGTATTATGGGGGAGATCGACCATACCGGGATGTTAAAACTCGGGCACAACGTAAAAATCGGATACTTCGCACAAAATCAGGCTCAGCTTCTTGATGAAAACCTTACGGTATTCGAGACTATTGATAATGTTGCAGGAGGCGACATCCGCCTTAAGATTCGAGACATATTGGGAGCTTTCATGTTTGGCGGAGAAGCTTCCGACAAAAAAGTGAAAGTACTATCCGGGGGAGAAAAGACTAGATTAGCAATGATCAAACTGCTTCTCGAGCCTGTCAACTTCCTAATTCTCGACGAACCTACCAACCATCTTGACCTTAAGACGAAGGATATCCTAAAAGATGCAATCAAGGATTTCGATGGCACTGTAATTGTCGTAAGTCATGACCGAGATTTCCTCGACGGCCTCGTAGAAAAAGTATATGAATTCGGAGGAGGAAAAGTCAGAGAAAATCTTGGCGGTATATATGATTTCCTACGCTCGAAGAATCTTGAGAATCTCCGTGATCTTGAACTTACTAAATCTCCAAGCGGCAAACAGGCTGAAGCAATTCCAGCCAACGAGCAATCACAAAAATCCTCTCAGGAGGAAACACAACAATCTCAAAATGCCCCGAAACTCTCCTACGCCGAGCAAAAGGCACGGGATAAAGTGGTGAAGAAAGCTGAAAAGAAAGTGAAGGATGCTGAAGCTGAAATCACACGTCTCGAAACGCTTCAGAAAGAAATCGAAGAAAAGATAGCTGCCGGAGACACATCTCAGGAAACTCTCGATGCCTATGCAAAAGCCCAAAAAGATCTTGAAAATGGAATGTCTATATGGGAAATTGCAACTATAGAGCTTGAGGAACTTAAGATGTAAAGTTAAGGATTAAAAGTTGATGATAATACGATATTAGCTAAACATACGAGTTTAGAACGAATATAATTATGGAATTGAGCAAAACACTACATGGCATAGATCAGAGCAATCTTGATACTTCCGTCTCTCCTAAGGAAGATTTCTTCCTCTATGCATGCGGAGGATGGAAAAAGAACCATCCGCTTACTGCAGAATATTCACGTTTCGGTATGTTTGACTTGCTTCGTGAAAACGCTCTCGAGCAGCTCAAGGAACTTATAGTGAATCTTTCTGAACATGAAGATGCAAAAAACATTGGCACTGTAGCTCAGAAAGTAAGCGATCTCTATTCCATGGGTATGGATGAAGAACGCATAAATAAAGAAGGTGCTACCCCACTACGTCCGATTCTCAATAAAATAGCTACGGCTGACACTTCGAAAATGGAAGAACTCCTCGCATGGCAACATTCCGGCATAGGGAGCAGTTTCTTCGGAAGCGGAGTCGGTACCGACGCTATGAACTCAGATATGAATATACTCCATGTAGGCGAAGTAGGACTTGGACTTGGCGACCGGGATTTCTATCTTGAGAAAAATGAACGCAACGATGAAATAATGGCAGCATATCATAAATATGTGAAGCGCCTGATGGAGCTTATTGGATATGATGAAGCTGCACAGGAACGTGTTTGGAATGCCGTGATCAAACTGGAGACCGAATTTGCTAAAAATAAAATGACCAGGGAAGACCGTCGCGATCCAAGGAAACGCTATAATATTATGGCTATCGATGAGATTAAGTCAAAGTTCCACAGCTTTAACTGGGATAGGTACTTCCAAGAGTTAGGACTGGAGAATGTCGATAAGGCTAACTTTTCTAATCCTGCTTTCACTGAGTTCATCACTTCTTATATTCCTACTTTGACTTCGCAGGAGATCAAGGATTATATGACATTTGAGTCGGTAAATGATGCCACAAATCTTCTCAGTCAGGATTTCATCGACGCGAGCTTCGACTTCTACGACCGCGTTATGAGCGGTAAGGAGGAGCAGGAACCTCGATGGAAACGAGCGATGTCAATTCCCAACTCTATGCTGGGAGAAGCTGTTGGAAAACTATATGTAGAAAAATACTTCCCGGAGGAAAATAAGGAATACATGCTTAAGCTCGTAGAGAATCTTAGAAATTCTCTCGGGAAACATATTCAATCTCTTGCGTGGATGAGTGAAGAGACAAAAGCAAAAGCACTTGAGAAACTTTCTACATTTACTGTAAAGATTGGATACCCTGATAAATGGAAGGATTATTCCGAAATCCACATTGATCCAAAGAAATCTTATCTGGAAAACGTACTCGAAGCCTCGAAATGGTATGTAAGGGATAATTATTCCAAGATGAACAAACCCGTAGATAAAGAGGAGTGGCACATGACTCCTCAGACTGTCAATGCTTACTACAACCCAACGACAAATGAGATTTGTTTCCCCGCCGCCATTCTTCAACCTCCCTATTTCGACCCGACAGCTGATGATGCACTCAATTATGGCGCTATTGGAGTCGTAATAGGCCATGAGATGACGCACGGGTTCGACGACAGTGGACGTCAGTTTGATAAAAATGGAAATCTATCAGAATGGTGGACGCTTGAGGATGCAGAACGATTCAAAACACTTGCCGACAAGCTTGTCAACCAGTTTGACGCAATAGAAGTTCTACCGGGGGTTCATGCAAACGGTCGCTTCACTCTTGGCGAGAATATTGCGGATCAGGGTGGCCTCAGAATAGCCTTGACTGCATATCGCGATACTCTTAAAAATAATGCAACTATTGACATTGATGGTTTTTCTCCGTTACAAAGATTCTATATTTCATATGCCAACGTTTGGGCCGACAACATCCGGGATGAGGAAATACAGTTGCGCACTAAGACCGATCCCCATTCTCTTGGGAAACTACGCACAAATGCTACTCTTAGAAATATTGATGAGTTTTTTGAAGCTTTCGAAATTAAGGAAGGAGATCCAATGTGGAGAGACAAAGAAGAAAGGGTTGTAATATGGTAAATATGGAATTCGGACTAATTGGAAAGGTATTGGGGCATTCCTTTTCTGCTATATATTTCAATGAGAAGTTCAAAAAAGAAGGAATAGACGCTCGTTACGAACTTTTTCCTATTGAAAACATCGATCTCTTCCCGGAATTGATAAAAAGTCATCCCCTTCTAAAGGGACTCAATGTAACGATTCCATATAAGGTAGAGGTCATTAAATATCTTGATGACTTAAGCGAAGAAGCTCATGAGATAGGAGCAGTCAATGTCATTAAGTTCATAAGAGATGAGAATGGAACGAATCTCCGTCTCAAGGGCTTTAACTCCGATGCTTATGGTTTTTCTGAATCCATGAAGAAAGTACTTGACTCAGCCGGATTCGTCAAGTCAGAGTATGGTAATAAACCGTTAGCCTTGATTCTCGGCACTGGAGGAGCATCGAGGGCTATAGTGTGGTCTATGCGCAATTTAGGCTTTGAAACGCAACTTGTAGGGCGGACCCATCGTGAAGACTGCCTTGCATACGGTGAACTTACACCCGAGCTAATCTATGATGCCAAAGCAGTCATCAATTGTACGCCTCTCGGTACGAGTCCAAATGTCGATACCGCCGCTCCATTCCCGTATCAGTATCTTCATGAGGGTCAAATATGTTTCGACTTGGTCTATAATCCTGCAGAGACATTATTTATGAAGATATGTAAGGCACATGGTTGTGTTGTCAGCAATGGGTTAGAGATGCTGAGACTTCAAGCAGTCGGTGCGTGGGAAATATGGAATAAGTAATACCTCTATGGAATCATGCACAAGGGACCGCTGATCCCAACCCTGGCATTAGTCGCCGGTATTCTAGTGTCGTATATAGTCCGACTTCCCTGGTGGATCGGAGTGATACCTATAATGACTGCTATTGGACTCTATCTCTGCATTCTGGGAGTGTCTAAAAATCCTGTAATGGCCTTTCGAGCAGGTAGGTGGCACATAATGTGGGTAATTCTTCTCTTTATGGGAGTTGGGCTTATAGACGAATCTCTCAGTCGTCCGCTCTCGCTTAATCAAGCTTATGGACGACAACTACCTAATTACATATATGGTGAAGTGTCGGGTGTCTTGACAAAAACTTATGGAGATAGAATTGACATATTGATAGATGGCACTAACGGGGCTAAAGCAAGAATCCGTAGCGGAGCCACGAACGTATCTCCAGGAGACATAGTAAGAATACCAGTAAAATATCTTAATGAAATATCAAAAGATACTACTGAAATTGGACAACGACTACAACCTATGATGCATGCTGCCGGCATACTTTATACGGGGCGCATTGTGCCTAAGGATATAATAGTTATCGGCAGAATCCAAGGTCTCCGCTACTTCTTTCTGAACCTCAGAGAATGCGTAGAATTGTCAATCGAAAGAAGCCATCTTAATAAATCGACCTCAGACTTTCTCAATGCAATCCTTATGGGCGATAAGACCGGTCTTAACGAAAAGACGCGCCTAACATTCGCAAACGGAGGAATGGCGCATATGCTGGCTCTCAGTGGACTTCATATTGGTATTCTTGCAGGATTTATTCTTTTCTTGATGTGGCCAATAAAACTTGTCGGAAAATACAAGTGGGCATATGCAGTATCTCTTGGATTGCTTTGGCTCTATGTAGCTGTCACCGGAATGTCATATTCTTCTGTCCGAGCCTGTATAATGACGACGTTCGTCTTCTTAGGAGTAATAGCTGAAAGAAAGAATTTCGCGGGAAATGCTTTGTGCTCTGCGTGTCTTCTGATTTTGATCATCGACCCAGCCGCTCTTTTTGATGCAGGATTTCAGTTAAGTGTGGTTTGCGTGGGCGCTTTAATTGCTTTTGCAGCCAAACTCAACCCTGTAGGCCATCGTCAGCATCCAATAATATTTAATATATGTGGTGCTCTAATAACTACCATGGTGGCAACTGCCGCTTCATGGGCGCTGATATCCTTTTATTTTTCTCAGATTCCGCTTATGTTCCTCCCCTCCAATCTCATACTGCTCCCGATTCTACCCTTTTATCTCTCCATAGCCGTAATATTTGTAACCCTTCTCTCTTTCGGCTATGAAATCGAATGGCTTGCTTATTGTCTCGATCATGGATATGAGCTCCTTCTTAAAAGTATGGAATGGCTATCATGTGGCACAGAATTTGTAATTGAATATCAGCTACCTCTATGGGGAGTGCTCCTATGGATGATATTACTTGCCGTAGGCGCTTATATAATCAACAGAAAGGAATTAAAATGAGGGCAACAATAAAATTCTTAGAAAATTGCTTTGAAAGATTCAACAACGATATTTTCCATGCTGAACTTCCAAGGCCAATTATGCACATATCGTCTGCGCGGTCGTTTATGGGGCAATTTAAAGTAGAACGAAAGCCATTGCCACTAAAGATTACCAACGAAACATATCATCTAACCCTAAGCAATCGATATGAACTTGATGAGAAGGTATTGGAAGATATAGTGATTCATGAAATGATTCATTATTTAATCCACTATAAAAAGATAAAGGACTCTTCAAGTCATGGACCTCAGTTTAGAAAAATGATGAATGAAATCAACCGCATTTTCGGACGAAATATCACTGTAAGTCATCGCTGCAGTAAGGATGAACTTGAAAGCGATGCTGCAAAATCCCACTCTATTGTCTGCCTATGCACCATGACGGATGGCAGAAAGCTCGTATGCCGAGCATCTCAAAGTAAAGTATTTGATCTTCATAAGTCTTTTCAAGAATGGGATAAAGTGGCTGAGGAAGAATGGTATTGGGTCTATGGAAGCTATTTCAACCGTTATCGGCGAGTGCTTACACCAAGATTGTTTTCTGTCGATAAGGAAGGACTGGAAGTAATCTCTGCCGGCACAAGACTTGAGTTTGTAGAGGTGTCCGGAGGCAAGACAATTTTGCGCCCGGCAGGACGTATTTTATGCTGAAAGCCGCTATTGCGATATTCTTCCCTATTTATTGGAATATGCGTCAGCTGCACGCTATCAATAAAAACGCGTGAATTAGAGTGTTCAAAATCAGCTATTGCAAAAATTCGGCTTACTTTAAGCAAAGAGTCTGTTTGCAAAGTGATTTCTACCCATTTGTCGAATCCTCTCTTAAGCTGTCTTGAGATCTCTGAAGTGCCATCTTCATAATCAACGCCAATGGTCAGATTGCGGGAATCTGCCCCATCCACAGTCATTTTCCAAGTAAGTTTATCGCCAGGCATAAGATCCGTCGTAGGAATATTTGCAATGATCCCTCGAGTCAGTGACTTGTCGGTAAGCACATAGTGCCGTCCATAAGGCCATAAGTCGGCAGAGGAGCCTTCGTTTTCCGACTCCCCTGCCGCTCTTGCGTATTTTAACTGACGCCGATTAAGTTCGGCGTCTATTTTCTTATAGAGCTTTGGATACTCATCCATATTTCTGCCATACCATGCAAGAGTGCTGTCCATCTCCTCCGGTGTCACTCCATGCTGCATAAGGATTCCGCGACCGAGAATCTCCCTGTTGCGTCCCTGAAGATAATCGTAAGCGTCGCCCGAACGATCGTATGCCTCAGCTATCTGGATATCGGTCATTACGGCCACCATCTTGTCTTCGCTGAGAATCTCTTTAGGCCGTTTGGAACATCCGATAGCCATCAAAGCGATAATTGCAAAAATAGACAGATATTTCTTTTGCATTGTGACAGTTTTATTTGGCAGAATCCTTCTTTTCCGTATTATCGAAGACCTTATTAAAGGCTTTTGAGCAATCAGATGAGAAGAAAACAATAAGAAGTGCTACTCCAACACATATGGAGGCATCGGCAATATTAAAGATATACTGAAAAAACTCATATTCCTTTCCTCCTACTCCTGGAATCCATGAAGGCCAAGTAAACGAAAAGAAGGGGAAATAAAGCATATCCACTACCCTTCCTTCAAACCATCCGGCGTATCCGCCACCGGCAGGAAACAACACTGCATGTTCCGGAGGAAAAGGATTATTGAATATTTCTCCGTAAAACACACAGTCAAAGATATTTCCAGCCGCTCCGGCAGTAATGAGGGCGCAAGCAATGTAAAATCCTTTTCGTAGATCAGTAAGAGATAGTGCCTTCTTTATGAACCATATGAAGAAAACTACAGCAGCTATACGTCCGAAGGTAAGAATGAATTTATTGAAAAGCTCCATACCGAAGGCCATGCCGTTGTTTTCGATAAATTTAATCTGAAACCATGGAAACACTTCATAAGACTCTCCCATATAGAAGTGGGTCTTGACATAGAATTTCACGGCCTGGTCTACCACTACGATCAGCAGCATGACTATAGTCACCAGCCACCCTGTGGAAATCACAGAGTGGCGGGTGCTGTTGTTGATTGAAGTGTCTGTCATATCATTCAGCGCACTACGTTGGCAAGAATCTTCATCCCGTCGATATCAAGTTCCTTGACCGGTGCAGGCACCTCTACAGCCAAATTAATGGAATCAGCGAGAACTTGAGAAGCGATATATTCCTTGTAATCATCAAGACAAGCCTTTACCTCAGGAATGTCAGAGAGCACCACTTTCACACGGTCAGTAATTGCAAAGTCAGACTCCTTACGTATGTTTTGGATACGATTTATGAGTTCACGTGCCAGACCTTCATTACGTAGCGCGTCAGTCACCGTAACATCAAGAGCAACCGTAACATTTCCTTCATTGGCAACCAGCCATCCCGGAACATCTTCAGGTATTATCTCTACATCATCCAGAGTAATCACCGGAGTTCCCTCTATTTCTGCAAACTCAATCTTTCCTTCCCTCTCAAGCACAGCAATCTGATCAGACGTCATTGCAGTAATAGCCTTACCGAGAGCCTTCATAACTTTGCCATAGCGAGGTCCGAGCTTCTTGAAGTCAGCTTTGACTTTCTTTACGAGTCCTGACTCTTCATTATCGACTATCTTAACTTCCTTTACATTGACCTCAGCGGCTACCAACGGGGCGATAGCCTCAAAGTCAGATTTCTGCGCTGCATCGATTGCAGGCATAAGAAGTTGACTGAGTGGCTGACGAACCTTGATATTTACTTTACGGCGAAGAGCAAGTACGAGAGAAGTTGCTATCTGGGCAAGAGCCATACGACGCTCAAGGGCAGGATCCACAAGCACCGGATCACTAACCGGGAAATCAGCAAGGTGTACGGATGCGTAGCCATTTGCCTCATCGGATGCGCCAGTAAGGTCACCATATAGGCGATCAGCATAGAATGGAGCAAACGGAGCCATAAGGAGAGCAATTGTCTTAAGACAAGTATATAGTGTCTGATAAGCAGCCAGTTTGTCACTATCCATCTCGCCTGCCCAGAAACGCTTACGATTGAGACGCACATACCAGTTTGAGAGATTATCGTTGACGAATGTCTCTATGGCACGAGCTGCTTTTGTTGGCTCATAATCATCAAGATCCTTCTCAACCTCCGCTACAAGAGTATTGAGAAGCGAGAGTACCCAACGGTCGATTTCAGGACGATCGGATACCGGGACTTGTTCTTCATCGCCGGTAAAGCCATCTACGTTGGCATACTGAGCAAAGAATTTATACGTATTATATAGCGTAGAGAAAAGCTTACGGCTTACTTCAGCAACACCATCCTCGTCATATTTAAGGTTGTCCCAAGGCGATGAGTTGGAGATCATATACCATCTTACGGGGTCGCTTCCGAATTTCTCAATATTCCCGAATGGATCTATGGCATTACCGAGACGCTTGCTCATTTTGTTGCCGTTCTTGTCAAGAACAAGGCCATTGGAGATAACCGCTTTATAACTTACAGAATCAAACACCATTCCAGCAATTGCATGCAGGGTAAAGAACCATCCGCGTGTCTGGTCGACACCCTCTGCGATAAAGTCAGCAGGATAAATCTCATGACTATCCAAAGCCTCCTTATTTTCGAAAGGATAGTGACACTGCGCATAAGGCATAGCGCCCGAGTCGAACCACACGTCGATCAGATCAAGCTCGCGTTTCATGGGCTTTCCACTTGCAGAAACGAGAGTAATTTCATCGACATACGGACGATGTGGATCTATCTTGTCGTAGTTTTCTTTTGAGTAGTCACCAGGCTTGAAACCCTTAGATGCAAAAGGATTCTCCGTCATGACTCCTGCTTTGACTGCTTTCTCAATCTCATCGTAGAGTTCTTGATAACTACCTATGCAGATTTCTTCCTTGCCGTCTTCAGTACGCCAGATAGGAAGCGGAGTGCCCCAATAGCGGGAGCGGCTGAGATTCCAGTCCTGTACGTTTTCAAGCCATTTACCGAAACGTCCGGTACCCGTAGATTCCGGTTTCCATTTGATTGTCTTATTGAGTTCAATAAGACGTTCGCGGGCTTCCGGAGTGCGGATAAACCAGCTGTCGAGAGGATAATATAGCACCGGCTTGTCGGTTCGCCAGCAATGCGGATAATTGTGAACATGCTTTGCAATACTGAAAGCCTGACCTGCCATCTTCATCTCCATACAGAGCACAACATTGAGATCTTCAGCTTTAGAAGCAGCAGCCTCATCGTATTTACCTCCTTCATTAAACTTCGGATCATATGCATTCTTTACATAGTCTCCGGCATGCTTGCTGTAGAGATCTACATCGACACACTTCTCTATAAATTCAGGAGCCAGCTCATCAAGCGTATAGTACTTACCCGTAAGGTCTACCATTGGACGGGTCTCCCCTCTTTTGTTGACCATAAACAATGCAGGTATGCCAGCTGCCTTGGCCACTTTGGCATCGTCTGCACCAAATGTAGGAGCAATATGAACGATACCGGTACCATCCTCTGTAGTCACATAGTCACCTGGAATCACACGGAATGCTTCATCGGCTATCTCTACGAAACGGTCAGTACCGACTTCATAGCATTTTTCAGGATGAGCCGATGCATACTCTTTAACAAACTCTGCGGCAAACTCATTCACTTTCTCAGTTGGTTTTACCCAAGGCATAAGCTGCTCATAGCGCATTCCTACGAGATCGGATCCCTTCCAGCGTCCTACAATCTCATAGGGAAGCACCTTATCACCATGCTTATAATCGGCAAGCGGAGCCTTGGCGCCTTCGGCCTTAAAATAAGAAGGAACCAGCACTTCAGCCATGACTACAGTGATAGGATTTCCTGTATAGGGATTATAGGTACGGATAGCAACATAGTCAAATTTCGGGCCAACGCAAAGAGCTGTGTTTGAAGGCAAAGTCCAAGGTGTTGTAGTCCAAGCCATAAAATATGGCTCGCCCCAGCCAGTCATCTCCTCTTTTGGATCTACTACTTTGAAAAGAGCTGTAGCAGTAGTGTCTTTCACATCACGGTAGCATCCGGGCTGGTTAAGCTCATGACTTGAAAGTCCTGTGCCAGCAGCAGGAGAATATGGTTGGATGGTATATCCCTTGTAGAGATATCCCTTGTCGTAGAGTTGACGCAGAAGCCACCATACAGATTCGATGTAAGAATTATCATAGGTAATGTAGGGATTGTCAAGATCAACCCAATATCCCATCTTATGGGTAAGATCGGTCCACTCCTTAGTATATTTCATTACCTCGCGACGGCAAGCCGCATTATACTCTTCCACAGATATTTTCTTACCAATATCTTCTTTTGTGATACCAAGAGTCTTCTCCACCCCGAGTTCTACAGGGAGACCATGAGTATCCCAACCAGCCTTACGCTTGACGTGGAAACCCTTCATAGTCTTATATCGGCAGAAAATATCCTTGATGGTTCGTGCCATAACGTGGTGGATACCAGGCATACCGTTAGCCGACGGTGGCCCTTCGAAAAAGACGAAAGTAGGACATCCCTTGCGTACATCCATTGATGTCTCGAAGAGATTATGGCGATCCCAAAGCTCAAGTATCTCCTTGTTGACTTTGGAGAGATTGAGCGGGGTTGTGTATTCTGTGAATTTTTTCATGTTTGCGTTATGCGTTTTTTACGTTGTGCGATATGCGTTGTATTTAGAATTTGGCTCCCTTGGTGCCTTTTAAGCCACCTTTGCCTCCACCTCCGAGGGCGAAAATATTGCGATCATAGCTAAAAGTCTTGCGTTCCACCTCGCGTTTACGCTTCAGTGCCAACTGCACAAGACGGTCCATTAGATCGGAGAATTTGATTCCGGTAGCCTCCCATAGATAGTAAGAAAGAGATCCAGGTATAGTATTTATCTCGTTGACGTATATCTCCCCGTCCTTCTCATCGATCATGACATCCACACGGCTTACACCGTGGCATGAAAGGACACGGAATGTCTCGCAAGCGAGATGCTGAACACGCTCAGACACCTCTTTTGGAAGATCGGCAGGAATACGTTTTTCGCTGGCGGCCATTCCTTCGTTGCCACCACGATATTTCTCATCATAGCTTAGGAAATCACCTTTGGAGATAGGTTCTTCGCATACTGAAGGCTGATAGTCGTCGCAGTCTCCAAGCACTGAGCAGTTGATTTCCTTCATCTTCTCAAGCATGTGCTCTACGATTATACGCTGAGAGAAACGGCAGGCATTATCCACTTTTTCTATGAGCTGCTGGCGGTCGGCAGCTTTTCCAATACCTACACTTGAACCGAGGTTAGCAGGTTTAACAATTACAGGATAACCAATCTTTGACTCTATTCGCCCGATGAGTTCATCACGTTTGCGTGTCCATTCTTTATCGGTAAACCAAACGTAGTCTACCACCGGCACTCCACATTCACGAAGTATCATCTTCATTGTGATCTTATCCATACCGTTGGCAGAACTTAAAGTGTTGCATCCTGCAAAAGGAATTCCAATTGTCTCGAGAAGTCCTTCAAACACTCCATCTTCGCCATTAGTGCCATGAAGCACAGGTATCGCCACATGTAGTTCTGTCACGATAGGATCCTTCTTGGAGAAAAGTCCACCCTTTGTGTTGACTCTATAAAGATTAAAGTCTCCATACTCAGGGCGCATGAACACTTCCTCCGCATTTGCTACGAGAGATGTCATGTCGCGATAGTTGCGGATATTGAGCAGGTTGTCGCCGGTGTACCAGCGTCCCTGTTTTGATATATATATAGGAATTATATTGTATTTTTCCTGATTGAACGCACTGATGGCTTGCAGGGCTGAGATCACAGAAATCTCATGCTCCACACTCCTGCCACCGAAAAAAACTGCTACGTTAGTTTTCATAATCAGCTGAATGGATTGTATTTTCTTTTCGAATAGGCCTCATATTTCTTTCAAAATACAGAAATGCCTCTAACAACTTGCAAAATTAATAAAAAACGCTGAAAAACGGAAATTTTCAGCGATATTTCTAAATCAAATCTAAATAAACTTAAATAGGGGGTTAAGCGTTTAAATTTCGAAGCCGGGAACCAACCCCGCAATATAACATTATAACAAAAATTTTAATCAAAAAAAGTAACTATGGAAGGCACAAAACTTCATGCAGATAAGATTCTGGTGGCATATTTCATCCAGAAAGGTAAAGAAACATCTGGCAGCAAAAAAATCGCTGAGCAGATTTCAGCAGCTCTTAAAGAAAAAGGACATGACTCAACCGAATACGCTATTACTCCGGTAGAGACATATCCGGAAGACAAAGCTACTTTCGAGACCGTCACACGCCTTGAAAAGGATAACCGTACTCGCCCTGCTATCATAGATAAAGTAGGTAAGATGCAAGACTATAAATATGTTGTCGTTGTAGCCCCTAACTGGTATGACGACGTGCCTATGGCAGTCTATACTTTCTTCGATGAATATGATTTCGGTGGAAAGCGAGTCGTACCTGTCATCAACCATGATGGAACGGGCCACGATAAAGTGCGCGAATCAATCCGCCATTTCCTCCCTCACACTTGGGTGACAGATGGAGTAGGCATTGCAGCTGCATCTGATGACGCTGCCGCAGTGGCGGAGACTATCGAGCAAATATTCATGCCATCTACTTCAAAGTATTAATGAATGAAGAGAAATCTGACGAAATCTTAATAAAAAATAAGTCGAAAAAACTTCAATATTAAAAAGTTAAAATTACAATCACAGGCTATTGATTGATTTCAATAGCCTGTGATTGTAATTTACCATATCCATGTAGCTTTTTTCCAGATATACTCAAGAGGACCATGACTATGCGAAGCAAACCACCATCTGCAGGCAGCCCATTGCACTAAGAAAATCGCTAAACCTATAAGTATACTTCCAGCAATACCCATCTGAAGTTGCAACCCCCAGTGATAATACAAAGCAGATCCAATTATCCCTTGTGTGACATAATTAGTCATACTCATACGTCCATACGGAATGAGCAAAGATAGTTTGGACGAAAGGTTTTCCGTACGGTAATAGGCAAAGAGAATACCTGTCACCCACATGAGCATCAAGCATAGGTTGGTCAGTGAACTGAAAAGTATATTGAATGGGGTCAGAAAGTTGGGATTGTCTACATAATCCGATATCATATTTAGGATTCCCGTAAGAGGGAAATAGACCAAAATAGAAGCGGCAAGCACCCTCCCCCACTTCGGAAGGTAAGTTTTTCCAAACCATCCACTCCTCCCGATCAGCATCCCGAAGATGAAAAGCCCAGCAGTCTGGAAAAGGCGGCCATGTTCCCAGGCCCATGCTAAACTTGCAAGCTGGCCCTCCCAAAGGTTTACCTTCGCCATTTCAAGAAATGATCCTCCTGTCTGTGAAGCGAAAGTTGCGCCCCAATATGGTCCTGAATTTATTTTTATAATCTCATAGCTTTGATCAAGACAGGCTCGAATCATTTGATAAATGCATACAGGCTGAAGGATAAAGACTGTCCCTATTATCACGAGCCAACGTGTGGAAAGCCTACAAGTGACTACAAGAATGAAACCTACAAGCGCATAAAGCACAAGGATTTCACCTGTAAAGAAGATTGCATCAAATTGTCCGATAATGAATAAGCAAATAAGACGCCAGCAGAAACGAAGGCGAAAATCTTTGCCACGCATCCGTTGGTTATCGTCTTGAATAAAGAAACTGAAGCCAAAGAGCAAAGCAAAAATCCCATAGGCTTTGCTTCCGAAAGCGAAAAACAGACCATTCCATATAGCCTTATCTATAAAATTAAGCCAATCCGGCTGGCCCGTGGTGTCCGGAAAGGAGTAGAAATTGAAATGCTCTATGGAATGCAGCAATATGATAGCCATCACAGCGAAACCTCTAAGCACATCTGCCACGTCTACCCTGGCATGTCTCCGAGGATTTTCAGTTAATTTGTTTGAATACATCACATTCATGATATTAGACAGTTTTGTTATGCTGCTTCAGGGGTAGAGACTGTCAAAACCTGATAAACAATGTATGCTATATAAAATGCAAACAGAATAGCACCTTCTGTTCTGGTAATAGTCCGCTTACCAAACTTCCAACAGAAAAGCCAAAAAACGATGGAAGCGAGTATCATCACAACAAGGTCAAAATGTGTTATTCCTCCAAACGGTAAGGGACTGATTGTAGATGTCACTCCAAGAACGAGAAATATATTGAAGATATTACTTCCAATCACATTTCCTATTGCAATCCCCGAATTACCTTTGACAGCAGCTGCAATAGAAGCAGCAAGTTCGGGAAGTGATGTTCCGGCCGCCACAATAGTAAGGCCAACAACAGCCTCACTCATGCCAAGTGATAGAGCAACTCCGGAAGCACCCGCCACGAATCGGTCGCCTCCGTAGACAAGACCTCCCAATCCTGCGATGATAAGAAGTATTGACCTCCATATAGGAAGCTCTTTACGCTCTGCACCCTTTGCAGCCGCCGGATCATCAATGTGTGCCCCGCCTTGTACCTGGGAAAATGTATAGCGGAGGAATATCGTAAAGAAAAGTAAAAGTAAAATGCCGTTTACGCGGGAAACGATTCTTTCATTTCCAACTCCAAGAATATCGCTAAATCCTATGGCAAGCAAAGCAAGAGCGGAAATCACTACAAGACCAATATCATTGACCATTAAAGACCGCTCCACTTTAATGGGACGAATAATAGCAACCAATCCTATGATAACAAGAATATTAAAAATGTTGCTACCCACTACATTTCCTATTGCCATAGGGGCATTTCCTTGCAGAGCGGATACTATACTAATGGATAGTTCCGGAGTTGACGTACCGAAAGCGACCACTGTGAGACCGACTACAAGGTCGCTGATACCAAATCTGCGTGCTATCGAAGCAGCTCCATCAGTCAGCCAGTTGGCAGCAAAAATTATCAATGCTACTCCTATCAAGAGCCAAAAAACATTTAACATAGTGTATAGTTTTAATGGGTTATATTATATTAATCCGTCCAAAGCGGTGTTCTGAGACGATGGAGGTATTCAAAATAAGGAATTTGGCGTCCTCCCATGGATTTTAAATGAGGCGTTTCAAATTGGCAATCAATCAGAGTCGCACTATAAGCCTGCATTTTATGGGCAAGTTTAATAAGGGCGAGTTTACTTGCTCCAGCAACTCGAGAAAACATACTTTCTCCACAGAAAACGGCACCTATTGTCACTCCATAAAGTCCACCGACCAACTCCTCCCCTTTCCATACTTCCACACTTGAGGCAAAGCCGAGTTCATGGAGCCGAGTGTAAGCATCAATGATATCCTGGCCCAACCAAGCCCCTTCCAAATATATACGCTGTTCAGAACATCCCTCTATTACTCTTTTGAAATCTTTATTGAACGTAACGGTGTAGATACCTTTATTAATAAGATTTCTCATGGAAGGTGATATATGGATTTCATCGGGGAATATTACAAACCGTTGCATCGGACAATACCACCACGGCTCATCACTATCACGGAATGAGAACCACGGAAAAATTCCAAGACTGTAAGCCAAGAGCAATCTTTCCGTCGAAAGGTCGCCACCCACGGCAAAAAGCCCATCAGGATCGCCATCCGTAGGGTCAGGAAATTCAATTGAGTCAGGATCAAGTCTGTATATCATTGTATTAATGGTGCTTGATTTTCGATATTGTCTGCAATATCAGTTTCAAAAGTAATGTCAGAATATTCAATGGGAGATTGACAATCCATTCGGAGAAACAGTAATATTTGCTTGACCTCCATTTTTTAGTTGTCCGAAAAGAATTTCCCTCATAAGAATAGGTTTTAAGTTTCTTGCGATAACTCTTTCGATTTCCCTGGCGCCATATTCCTTTGAAAAGCCTTCTGTCAACAAATATTCCTTTGCTTCATCACTTAGAGATAGTGTTACATTTTTTACTTTGAGTTTTAGTTCAAGATCTCGAAGCTTCTTGGCAAGTATTAATGATGCCATTTTCTTGTCTATTTCATTGAAGACAACAGTAGCTGAAAGCCTGTTAAGGAATTCGGGTTGAAATGTTTTCTTCACTTGCTTAAGCATAGCTCTTCCGGCTGTAACTGAACTTGCAAAACCGACCTTTGCTTGAGATGCAAAACTTGCACCTGCATTAGAAGTCATAATCAGAATCACATTTCTGAAATCAGCCTTATTGCCTTTGTTATCGGTAAGACGACCGTAATCCATCACCTGAAGAAGTATATTATAGATATCGGAATGAGCTTTCTCTATCTCATCGAGAAGAAGCACGCAATCAGGAGTCTTACGAATCGAATCGGTGAGTATTCCTCCGTCTTCAT
Organism: uncultured Sangeribacter sp.; assembly: GCA_964432215.1. GTDB lineage: Bacteria > Bacteroidota > Bacteroidia > Bacteroidales > Muribaculaceae > Lepagella. The sequence continues at coordinate 10,297 of CAYSMP010000001.1, read as the reverse complement.
AACCGACATATCCGGCTGGAGAGCCTATCAACTTAGCCACTGCATGTTTTTCGGAATATTCACTCATATCAAATCTCAAGAAACCAATACCTAACTCATTGGCAAGAGTCTTGGCAAGCTCGGTTTTGCCAGTTCCGGTAGGTCCTACAAAAAGAAGGGAAGCAAGAGGTTTATCATCATCAGAAAGTCCGACTTTCGACATCATGACAGCCTCAACTACCTTATTCACTGCTTCATCCTGTCCATAAATCTTATCAGAGATCCGTTCTTCAAGAGTAGCAAGAGCAGAAACTGATTCTTTACTGATTACCACTGCATCAACTTTGCATACTTTAGAAAGTATATTAGCAATGAGGGCTTTATCAATCAATTTGTTTTCATCATCAGCAGCGGAATGCGTCTGTCGGTATGCACCAGCCTCATCAATAAGATCAATTGCCTTGTCGGGCAGGAAACGGTCGGTAATATGTCTGACACTACCCTTAACTGCATATTCTATCGCTTCCGGAAGATAAGACACACCATGATACTTCTCATAGTTACCTTTCAATTGATTTAAAATATCTATTGTCTCTTCTTCTGAAGGTTCGTCAATATCTATACGACTGAACCGCCGGACCAGACCTTTACTTTTTGCGAAATAACGTTTATACTCATCATATGTAGTGGAGCCTATAAATCTGATTTCTCCGCTTTCGAGATATGGCTTAAGCATATTGGAGGCGTCCATCGACCCCTCCCCGGTTGCTCCTGCTCCAACAAGATTATGAATCTCATCGATATATACAATGGCATTCTTCTCCTTTGACACACCTTCCATTATGGTCTTGAGTCTTTTTTCGAAATCACCGCGAAACTGTGTTCCAGCAAGCAATGACCCGATATCAAGGCTAAAGATTCGGGCGTCTTTCAGTTTCTCAGGCACTCTCCCCTCATTGATCAATCGGGCGAGCCCATAGACAAGTGCTGTCTTGCCAACTCCGGGTTCGCCAATATGAAGAGGATTATTCTTGTCTTTGCGGCATAATACCTGTATGGTCCTATCAAGCTCATTTTCCCTTCCTATCAATGGATTCTTGCCATCAAGATTGTCATTGACACAAGTCACATAGTCTTTCCATTGTATACTATCCTTAGAATCATTCTTCTTCGTTGACCCAATCTCGGGATCAGTCGGCACAGCACCATTATCCACGGATTCATAAGCTGATATCAAATCACTCATAAACATGCCTGTATCGCCATCAATAGCTTCTGTCAGAAGATAGGCTGCCATCGACTCCTCTAAATCAAAAAAATGATATACGATATGGGGAATTTTTATTTCATCGGTGCCTGATGATGCAAGTTGCATCATAACTCCCTCCATGACTTTGCAAAACTGAGAAGAGAGACTTAATGAATAATCAATGTCCTCGGGTACTTTCTCCAAAGATTCAAGATATTCCTTTAGTTCTTGTTGAATGTATTCAATATCACATCCAAACTCCCTAAGAACGTATAAAAATGTTGAATCTTGCAATAGCATGTGGAGGGCATGTTCTGGCAAGAGATATTCATGTCGAAGAGAATATGCAAGAACATGCATTTCTTCGAATAGTCTTGACACTTCTTTGGAAGTGGTATATTGGGGTTGGGTGGACATTTTTTAGTTTTAAGATTGGAGTTATGAGTTTTTTTGGGATTATTAGATAGGATGTATAGTTATTCTCAACGGAAAGCCTTCTTCACGCGCCATGGAAGTCGCGCGATCTTGTTTGGTCAAGGCTAAATCGTAGGAGTAGGACCCGACTAATCCTTTTCCTTTCTTATGAACATCCATCATTATAGATACTGCTTCTATCTCAGATTTAAAGAAAACCTCCTTAAGGACTTTCACTACAAAATCCATGGTAGTGAAATCGTCATTATGGAAAACTACTGAATATTTTCGAGGTCTGCCAATATTGATAGACTCATGTTGCCGGATTGAAATTTGTTCTTGTGCCATACCATAAAAAACAATCGATAGTTCTCTTTTGTTTCGGGAACTATCACGCTAACGTAGAGTGGTTGAGTATAGTGGAGCATCGGATCATGGCTTGCCGAGGTAATATGAATTGCCTACTTCCCAAAAGTCTTTTTGGCTTCTTGAACGCTTTTTTGGTAGTTTGAGAAAGAGGCTCCGCTCCCCTCGCTTGTAAGACTATTAATGTATTCTATGGTTGCTGGTGACAACATTCCATCTTTTTGGCGGGGTGCCAATAGGAGTTGAATGTCGGGGTCGTACGGATATGAAAAACATCGCACTTCATTTTCTGAAAGGTAATCCTTAACCCACAGTGTATGTTGTGCTTGAGGAGCAATGGACAGGTTGCCTGAGAGAATATGGCCGTAGCCATCAACATCTATATTATTCCCTTTCTCCGGACCCTTTCTGTTGACCATAGAAAAATTTGATTTTCCATTTGCAATTGAAGTGTTGTTTGAAAAGTTGATCCCTCCTAAATGGTGGTTGGCATATATTCCATTAGCTTTGTTTTTAACTGCAACATTGTGAGAAATAGAATGTCTTGGGGATTCCCCTTTATATAAAAAGATATCTCTACGTTTCATACCAAATCCTCCACTTTTCACGCCATTGCCATCAGCACGGTTATTACCATCAGAATCAAAACCATTCTCGATGGCTATACAATAAGAAATATCTACAGGAGAATAGCAGTTGATAAGGTCGAAACCATCGTCGCTATTTCTCCATGCGCGACATCCGATGAATTTATTTCCTTGCATATCTCCTTTCACGTGGCAACCGAAACCATCATTGTTTCCACCTGAGCCTTCACCGGTTCGGCTACTGATATCAGATACGGGATCATAGTTATTATATGCATCACAATTAAGAATAAGGTTATGATGGGAATCGTTATTTATATAGACTCCTATTCCCATTCCGTCATGGCATGATATATTTTCCATAATATTGTACGCTCCACCGCTTATCCGGAAATTTTCGCTTTGCGTATGATCAGTTCGTGTCACTTTTAATCCAATACATTCGAGATCTGATATATGTAGATACGATCCGGTAATTAGGAATCCGGTAATTCTATAACCGGATGGATTTTCATGGTCTGTATAGGTCACATCACTGAAATCTATCACCGGACGATTGCCGTTCTCATCCAAGATTCCCTTGATAACAATTGGTCGGTCTGATTCACCTGACATATTTAAGTCGTACACAACAGCATATGGGCCTTTTGAGGAAGTAATCATTATTTGAGATGCATCCGGACGATGAGTCCCTGGAAGAAAGCAAAGTGTATCGCCGGGTGCAAGCATTGGGATGGCAGTTTTCTCTGTCGGTGATATATATTTTACAGATCCAGCCATTGATAGCACGATTGATGATAAAAATATGGTAGAAACTATCTTTTTCATATAGAAATCTAGAGAGGTTTGATTCTAAGGATTTTGTGTCAACACATAGAGATATTCCGAAGAGCTTGCGTGGAGGAAGGGTGAGTAACGCCGGGGTGCTACACTGAACCGAAACCACTGACTTTGGAAGAAATCGACGCGTGCTCTTTTTTAGGGAGCACGCTCTGGGATATGTTAGCTGAAGAGGTCGAGGATGCTGCCACCAAGGGAAAGGCGTTTGTAGTTGGAGGACCCACATCTTGGGCATTCCGGAGGGTTATCTTGCAATCTTTTCTGGCGTAGCCATTCATTTGGACATATTGGGCCGTAGCCTATGATGTGTTTATATTTTGTTCCACACTGCTTACATTGCAGGCGCAGTTCTTCTCCGTCGATGATCATTACATTATTATATTAAAATATGCTACTTAAATAAGTATTTACCCAAATGTGTTCAGATGATTCTTTAATTAATTTATCTATAGAGATCAGAACAGATGTCTCCATTATCAATCTAACATGCTTGAGACGTAGCCGCGGTGGCGGAACCAACGGTGAACCCAGTTGGATAGAAGCAGCTTTGGCGACGGACATTCCGGTCTGACGTGCAATTTCTTCACGTAAGAGATTATAAGACACGTTTCGGATATCTTCAGCCGTCGGATTGGAGCCAATCAGTGCAAATAACTCTGCCCGCGATGGGAGTTTCACCTTTGGTCCTACCCTAAGGCCGTCAAAACAATATTCACCTTCAACTTTTGTCATCACGAAGCCGCATCTATTTCGTTCATTACATTCCTCAGCCCAACGCTTGACTATCGGATTGCAAATGCCACGCATTATTTCCGGTATGATGGGTTGCCGGCGCAGCTGGCCAAAGGTATAGCCTTCGCGGTTGATACCTCCTGAGCCGGAAGGGATGTCGGAGTCGGATATGGTTGGGTATTCTATTTTTGGCATGGGATATTGATAATAATGGGATGATACTTTCGGCAACCCTTGGTTGCTGCACTCAACCGAAAACACTGCTATTAGGAAACACGCGAGGGTATTGATCAGCTGAAGAAGTCGAGAATGCTGTCCCACAGGGAGAGGCGCTTGAAGTTTGAGGAGCCGCATTTTGGGCAATGCGGAGGGTATTCCCGCAAGCTTTTCTGGCGGAGCCATTCGTTTGGGTATACGGGACCGTAGCCTATTATGTGCTTGTATTTCGTTCCGCAGTCCTTGCATTGGAGGCGGAGTTCTTCTGCGTCGATTAGCATTTTGATATTATCAAATTAACACTTAAGAATCTGTATTATTTCTGTATTATAATAGAACTACATCTGCTTTTTCCAATTTTTGTAAATCTCCGATATAGTATTCTTATCTTTGATATCAATGACCTTTAGGCTAAGAGTGATTCCGATTTTTCCATCGAAATGGTGTTGAAATATTTTGGAATCTTTAAAGAGAACTACATCTTTTGATTTGCTTTTTGTTTCAAAAATATCCTTGTCATCATCAAAATTCCAATCTCCAAATTGAAAAATGATATATTCTCCTTTAAGCCCAATTTTAGCGGCCGGACAATCCCCTTCGTCTATCGTTCCAATTAATACCTTATTTTCCATAAATTTATGGAATTTGAATTTAAATTTTTCATCTATATTGATTAATTCTAGATAGATAGAATAGATATTATCGTCAATTTCACATTGTTGTGTGATGTTTTTATCTGTGGATTTTAATTCAAATCTTAAATATTTTTCAAAATATTCTAACGAATTAATATAATCTCCTTGTACATAAGAAAGATGTCCTAAATTCCAATAATAAGTTGCCAACTTAGGATTATTTTCTTCGAAAAAATTTAGATCAATTTTAAGTGCTTTCTCATAATTGTTACGGGCTTCATGATAATTTTCAAGTGAATGATAAATATAACCTAAAGTATTAAAGGCAAGAGCAACATCGGGATGTTTAGTACCATAAATAGAAAGTAGTGTATCTAAGGCTTTTTCTGCATATTCAAGTGCTTTTTTATAATTTCCCAAAGCTTCATTTATATCTCCAAGATTTATATACGCCAGAGCCACATCTGGATGTCGTTGACCATAAAAATCAACCCAAATTTTTAAAGCTTGTTCAGTGTATTCCAAAGCTTTTTCATTATTATCCATCAAATGATACAATTTTCCTATATTGTTATATGATACGGCCACACTTGGATGATGATTACCAAATATGCTGATCCTTATGTCTGCTGATTTTTTAGAATATTTCAAAGCATTTATATAATCCTCCTTAGTGTAATAGATACTGCCAATATTATTGTAGGCTATAGCTACATTTTGTTGATGTTCATCAAAATTTTTTATCCATAATTTTAAAGCTTTGTTATAATTATTCAAAGCTTCATTATAATTCCCCATCGAATAATTTATACCCCCTATAGCATTATAAAAATCTGCCACTTTTAAATTGTTTTCTCCAAATTTGCCTAAAATTATATTCAAACCTTTAGATACAAGGGTACTTGCAATATAAAAATCCCCTAAATTATTATAATCCATAGAAGCAGACAATAATATTTCCGAATATTCTACTGAGTCGGATTCATATAGTTTTTCTGCCAATTTTATTAATTGTTCGTGTATTGCTAAAACCTTCTCTCCCCATCCTTCCGCCATTTCATTTTTAACAGTTTTGATTTTCAGTTGATACTCCTCAAGATTGCTCTGAAGTCCTTTTCTTCCTTGCTCTCCAAGTTCCATTAGATGCAGGTTATGCTGTACGTCATGAGCAATTTCTTCCTCATTTAGTACAGCGTTTGCACCCTTGTTGTCTCCGTTATTAAAAAGATCAATGGCTCGTTGCAGGCGTTCCGAACTGGCCGTAGCGCTAAGTTTGGTAATCAGCAAGGCTGTTTCCCACAGACTTTCCTCCATTTTCTGCTGTCGCTTCAATAAATCTTGCAGTTCATTAGCGTATTCCGAATATTCAGCATCATCCACCTCTAAAACTGCAAGGATTTTCCTTGTCTTTTTGATTGATTTAAGAAGTTGTGAGTATTCCTCATTATTCCCTGCAAAAGAAACATTCATTAAATTTGCATAAGGTTTGCCTCCAAGCATTATTTTGGAATCTTGGAAATCTACAATTTTTGAGTTTTTTAGGACTCCACTTTGGTATTCAAGGAACTGCAGTAAGAAATGAGTCTTGAGGGCATCCACATTTGAGAAAACGCATTGGAAATGGCCGTAATCTGTAGGGAAGCTATCGCGAAATTCCTTTAATTCGTCACTGATCTCCTTTTCATTTGAATCCTTAAAATATACATATAGCTTATGAGGATTATGTCCTGCCTTAAGCTCATTATAGGCCACGTCTAACTCTGTCTTGGTATATAGACCGAATTTTGTCCAGTATAATACAAGACAAATCTCGCAATCTTTCAGATTATCATTATATTCCTCCTGTTTATGAGCTGTTCCCATCGATGCATCCATATATTCCCATTTCACGAGAATTATATTGATGTCAAGCTTATTAAGAATATAATTCAAATTAGCAACTATATCACTCAATTCTAAACGTTCCAATCTAAGTTCTTCGGATGAAGCTACAAATATTTTTATTGTCTTCATTTTAGATAATTTTTGATATAATAATTACTGATTAAGAAAACAATCGATCGTTCATGAAAACAGTCGAAAGCAATTTCCTATAAATTGTAACATTTCATTTTGAGTAATGCCCAGAAAACTGAATCTGTAGGGATGGGAAGTCCAAATTATTTTTGTTCCATACTCTGGTGTAGTATAAATTGCTCTATAATTTTTTTCCAAGTATTCGTCGTGAGCATCCACTTGCAATCCCTTAAAAACATGATCTTCCCTTTCCCCCCAACCCATTAGTACTATGTAATCGGGATTATAAGCTTTGATGATATTGATTATAGGATCTAAGATTTCTTCGGAAGTATGTTTTAATGCATAATATTGTTTAGGCAACACCCTATTCCAATTGCCTTCCTTTTGAAGCGTATGACGAAATTCGATGCTGTTCATATTACCCCATCCTATTTCTTTTATCAATTCTTCTTCATCTCGAGACAAATGTTTTAAATCAGATGTTGAATAGATGTTTTTTGTTCGAATATAAAGATGTAGTTTACATACAAATTCCAAGAAACGCCCCTTATTTTCGCGCCATTCTATCAGAATACGTTCGGGTGTCACTTCTTTATTATTCATCTCTATGATTTCTTCTAGCTTGTTCTCCCTATAACTTTTAATTAATAATTGAGTAGATCTATTCCAGTAGTATGGCTCGAGCCCAACATAGAATATTTTGGGATTATTATTTTCATAATTTGGAAATGCCACCGGCAAAAAAGGTATATATGGGTAGCCTGAATTCAGTACATTATCCAAATTCGACTTACAATACTTTTTAAGAAGAGGAATATATATATTGTATTGATTCATTTATAAGAATTTTTATCCTTATTTAGTTGAAATTCTATAATTGTATCTCGGATGATAAATCTCTCAGTATTTCTCTTGTAAAGTTAGAAAAAATAGTTGAATCAACAAAATTTTAAGTTTGATTTCTATAGAAATTCTAATGAATCATATAATATTTCGAGCTTTAATAACTTTTTAGACAATAAAGTACCTTTAACTTATCACTTAATGTAGCTCTTACTCAATTTCATTATTTCTCATCTCTTAATGCATGAATGAATTGGCGAAAGGTTAAATATTAAAAATGCTACTCTTCCATCTATTAAACAAAATCATTCATTATTTATCAAGATAAAATGTTTGAGACGTATCCGCGGTGGCGGAACCAGCGGTGCGCCCAGTTGGGGACCATGTAGACGTAGCCGGAGATGTCTTCGTGGGGGACACAGTCGAGCATATTGCCAATGGCTGAGGCTGCTTTGGCTACAGACATTCCGGTCTGACGTGCAATTTCTTCACGCAAGAGATTGTAGGAGACATTCCTGATATCTTCAGCCGTAGGATTGGAGCCAATCATAGCAAACAACTCTTGTCGCGATGGGAGTTTCACCTTTGGTCCGACTCTTAGGCCGTCGAAGCAGTATTCCCCGTCTACTTTCGTCATCACAAAACCGTTTCTGTTTCTGGCATTGCATTCTTCAGCCCAACGTTTGACTATTGGGTTGGAGATCCCGCGCATTATTTCCGGTATGATGGGTTGATGTCGGAGTTGGCCGTAGGTATAGCCTTCGCGGTTGATACCTCCTGATCCGGAGGGGATGTCGGAGTCAGAGATTGTTGGGTATTCTATTTTTGGCATGGGATATTGATAATAAGGGGATGATACTTTCGGCAACCCTTGGTTGCTGCACTCAACCGAAAACACTGCTATTAGGAAACACCTTCGCGTACTCTTTTGAGGGAGCACGCGAGGGTATTGATCAGCTGAAGAGGTCGATAAGGCTTCCCCAGAGGGATAGGCGCTTGAAGTTTGAGGAGCCGCATTTTGGGCAAAGCGGAGGGTATTTCCGCAAACTTTCCTGACGCATCCGTTCATTTGGACAAATCGGACCGTATCCTATTATGTGCTTATATTTCGTTCCGCAGTCCTTGCATTGGAGGCGGAGTTCTTCTGCGTCGATTAACATGATTGTTAAGAAATCCTACCCTTATTAATCTTCTTTCTAAACAGTTGTATTCTTTAGCGCATTTTTGCCTTCTGATATAGCCTTATTAATATCAGAATAATTGACTTCATAGTTATCTAATCCTGTTTTCTTTACAAGTTTTACTTTACACATATTATAAAGTACGGTAACAATGAGAACTAAATTTTCTATTAGAAGTTTATGTCTATTGGAGAGAGAGTACCATTGTACCTGACCTTGACATTCGTAGTTCTTGAGAGCTTCAGTAGCCTCTCTCATCAAACTTCTATATTTTAGATTTAGATCAATAAGTGTAAGATTGTATGCTTCGGCATTCAGTTTGAGAGACTGAAGATATTTACACGCTTCATCAATCTTCCTTTCGTTCTCTAGCATTGTTTTCCATGCTTGGTCAGCTTTATCTGTAATATTGGAACCTGTAATACTGAATATGATTCCTCCTACCAATAAACCTACCCCTAAGGTTGCTCCTCCTAAAATTGCACTTCCTAATGCCATGCCTCCACCACCGGCAGCTAGAGAACCTCCACCAAGGGCTGCTAATGTAGCATTAGTTGCTGCCACTCCAGATAAAGTTGAGATTGCAGTACCAGTTGACGCTGTACCTAAAGCCATTACGGCAGCTGTTGTTGCTCCGGAAGCAGCAAAACCACCAGCTGTGCCCAGGGCTGCCCCACTTAAACCACCAACTAGAATTGCTCCTCCTACAGAGGCCTTTTTAAGCTGTCCATAGTCGATGGGGGGAATTTTAACAGAGCCGATTACAATATTTGCAAATTCTGGCTTATTTTGAATTTTTTGTATTAATTTTGAAAATTCTTCAAAAGAAGCAAGAATTTTTATCTCACGATTTCCAACCTCATCTAATGCTTTAAGGGTTGCTTTATTCTGTTCTGTATGTCTTTTGACATTTTGTTCATCTCTTTCTTGGGCTTTTTGCAAAGTATCCTTGGCATCTGCTAAATTTACAGCGCCTTTAATACCTAACCCAACTCCGGTAGCACCAGCGATAGCGGCACCGATACCCAAAATAAGTGGTAATGGCATATTGTTTTTAATTAAAATTTATTACACATTATTTTATTCAAATAATAATACTCTTCGAGAGTGAATACATCTTTAAATAATAAATGATACATTTCCTCCACTCTACATTTTAACGGTCGAGAGGAATATATGGAGCACGGCTCTTTCATTTAAATTACAAAACGACACATAATACCCTTACCCGGTTCG